>NZ_DCYC01000015.1:0-27831 GCF_002330965.1 Arsenicicoccus sp. UBA2120 | reverse complement strand
CGCTCAAGTCGGAAGAGCCACCAACGTCTTGTCCACGTGCCAGAAAGCGCGACCCATGATGGCCTTCGCTGGGTACTTCTCTCCCTGATGCTGGATGCGGTGCTTGATGTTTCGGTCGCCGAACCCGTAATAGCGCAGAAATCGGGCCTCAGTTGATGCCTGGCACTCCTCGATGGCCTTCAGTACCGCGTCGCGGGTGAGCGTGGGTAGTTGCACGTGCCTGAGAGTAGCGAGAGGCCGCACGCTGCGTGGACAGTGCCCCGGGTTTCGGCATACGGGCTGGGGCAGGGAGAGGCAATGGGTCAGCGGGCGACGGAGCGCTGGTAGGTCCGGATCGACAGCGGGACGAACACCAGCAGCAGCCCGACGATCCAGGCGATGGTGTAGATCTCGGCGTGCTGCAGGGCCCAGGTGTACTCGATCCGCTCGCGCATCCCTGCGGCGTCGCCACCCCCGCCCGGCGTGAGCGCGAAGAGGTTGCCCAGGTTGTCGCGGGCGGCGTGGGTGATGGTCGAGACGGGGTTCCACCCGGCGATGGTGCGCAGGACGGCCGGCATGTTCTCGCTCGGCACGAAGGTGTTGGCGACGAAGGTCAGCGGGAAGATGATCATGAAGGTCGCGTTGTTGAAGATCTCCGGGGCGCGGACCTTGAGCCCGATGTAGGCCATGACCCAGCTGATCGCGTACGCGAACGCCAGCATCAGCGCGTAGGCCAGCAGCGCGCGCAGCAGCCCGTCGCGGATCCGCCACCCGATCGCGAGACCGGTCAGCGTCATGATGATCAGCACGATGACGTTGTTGAGCAGGTCGCTGAAGGTGCGTCCGGTGAGCACCGCGCCGGGGTGCATGGGCAGCGTGCGGAAGCGGTCGATGACGCCCTTCTGCATGTCCTCGGCCATGCCGGATCCGGTGATGGTGGCGCCGAAGATGATGGTCTGCGCAAAGATGCCGGCCATCAGGAACTCGCGGTAGCCCTGGCCGTTGCCGGATCCTGCGAGCGAACCGAAGACATAGCCGAACAGCAGGATGAACATGATCGGCTGCAGCGTCGTGAAGACGATCAGGTCGGGAACGCGCTTGATCTTGATCAGGTTTCGTCGGGCGATGGTGCTGGCGTCGGCGAGCAGCGTGCTCATCGGAGGTCTCCCTGCCCGGACGTGGCCGGCTCGGTGGCGATCGGGTCGGTGGCGGTGGGGTCTGCGTCCTCGGCCGGGCGGCCGGTCAGCGACAGGAAGGCGTCGTCGAGCGTGGGGCGCCGGACGCCGATGTCCTGCACCGTGATTCCCCGGTCGCCGAGCCGCTGGACGGCGTCGACGAGGGTGCGGGTCCCGCCTGCGGCGGGCAGCGTGAGCTCGCGGGTGTGCTCCTCCCCCTTGACCTGCCCCTCACCCAGTCCTTCGAGGACCTCGCGAGCCAGCCGTATGTCGGAGGCGTCGGCCACTGTCACGTGCAGGCGGCCGCCGCCGACCTGGTCTTTGAGCTGGTCGGCGGTTCCCTCGGCGATGACCCGACCGTGGTCGACGACCAGGATGTTGTCGGCGAGGCGGTCGGCCTCCTCGAGGTACTGCGTCGTGAGGAGCACGGTCGTGCCCTCGCGGACCAGGTCACCGATGACGTCCCACATGTCGCCGCGGCTGCGCGGGTCCAGGCCGGTGGTGGGCTCGTCGAGGAAGATCACGGGCGGCCGCGCGACGAGGGCCCCGGCGAGGTCGAGGCGGCGACGCATCCCGCCGGAGTAGGTCTTGGCCGGGCGGTCGGCCGCCTCCTCGAGGCGGAAGTCCCGCAGCAGCTGGCGCGCCCGCTGCCGGGAGTCCTTGGCAGAGAGGTGGTAGAGGCGGCCCACCATCTCGAGGTTCTCGTAGCCCGTGAGGTACTCGTCGACGGCGGCGTACTGCCCGGAGACGCCGATGAGCCTGCGCACCGCCTGGGGGTCGTGGACGACGTCGGCGCCCGCGACGGTGGCCCTCCCGGAGTCCGGGCGGACGAGGGTGGTGAGCATGCGGACCGTGGTGGTCTTGCCGGCGCCGTTGGGGCCGAGCACGCCGAGGACGCTGCCCTCGGGCACTGTGAGCGAGATGCCGTCGGCCGCCCTGACGATCGATCCGGTGCGCCCCCTGCCGCTCCGGTAGTGCTTGACGAGGTGGTCAGCGATCACCGCTGGGGTGGATGACATGAGGCGAGCATGGCAGAGGTGTGGGTGCCATCCCAGGCCTCTGCGGTCAGGAGCTGTCCGCTGGTTGCTCTTGCTGCTGTTCGGTCGTTCGCTCGTCGTCGAGCTGCCAGGCGGCGAGTGCGGTGTGGTGGCCGGTGGATCGGGTGCCAAGGCGGCCGTCGAGGCGCTGGCCCTTGCCCTGCGCAAGGAGGTCGCGCCCCTCGGTCTCACGGCCACGGTGGTCGAGCCCGCGGGCCGGCGACGCAGGGAGCACGACACGGTGCTCGGGCCGAGCCGGGGGGCCGACCACGACGGACGGGTAGCCTCGATGTATGCACGACCACGCGCACGACACCTCCAACCGCGCGCGCCTGGCGATCGCCCTGGCCATCACGGCGACGATCCTGGTGGGGGAGCTGGTCGGCGCCGCCGTCACCGGGAGCCTGGCGCTGCTCGTGGACGCAGCGCACATGCTCACCGACACCATGGGGCTGGCCGTCGCGCTGGTGGCCGCCGCACTGATGGCCCGTCCGCCCTCGGCCCGTCGGACGTGGGGCTGGCAGCGGGCGGAGGTCCTCGCGGCCGGCGGGCAGGCGACGATCCTGCTCGGGGTCGGGGCCTACGCGATCGTCGAGGGCGTCCAGCGGCTGCTCGCGCCGCCCGAGATCCGGCCGCAGGCGCTCGTCGTGGTGGGCGTCGTCGGCCTGATCGGCAACCTCGTGGCGATGCTCGTGCTGAGCGGGAGCCGGGGCAGCAACCTCAACATGCGGGCCGCCTTCCTCGAGGTGGTCAACGACGCCCTGGGCTCGGTCGCCGTCATCGTCGCCGCGATCGTGATCGCCACGACCGGGTGGGCCAGGGCCGACGCCGTGGCGGGCCTGGCCGTCGCGGCCCTGATCGTCCCCCGCGCCGTCGTCCTGCTGCGCGAGTCCGGATCGATCCTGCTCGAGAGCGTGCCGTCCGGGCTGGACCTGGAGGAGGTGCGCCGGCACATCCTCGGGGTGGACCACGTCGTCGACGTGCACGACCTGCACGCCTCGGTCGTCGCCACCGGCCTGCCCGTCCTGTCCGCCCACGTGGTGCTCGCCGACGAGTGCTTCTCGGACGGGCACGCCCTGCGGATCCTGGACCACCTGCAGGAGTGCGTGGCCGGGCACTTCGCGGTCAGCGTGGAGCACTCGACCTTCCAGCTCGAGGCGGTGTCCCATCGCGACCACGAGGCGCACGTCCACGCCTGATCCGTCGCGCCCGGTGCCGCGAGTGGCGGCAGTGGGTCGGGATCAGCAGCAGCGGGCGTCGCCGGTGGTGGTGCCCAGGAAAGCGCGTGCCACGTCCAGGACCTCGGGCACGACGGCGTAGTGCGCCCAGCGACCGCGCTGCTCGCGCGTGATGATCCCCGCGCTGACGAGCCTCTTGAGGTGGTGGCTCAGGGTGGGCTGGCTGATCCCCAGCTCGTCCGGCAGGTGGCAGGCGCACACCGTGCCGCCCTGGGCCGCGGCGATGTAGCCCACCAGCCGCACGCGGGTCGGGTCGGCCAGCGCCCTGAACAGATCGGCCAGGCAGGCGGCGCGATCCGCGGGCATCAGGGTGGTGCTGCCCGCGGCGCAGCAGTCCGTCGAGGCGGTGGCCAAGGTCGTCATACGGCGATGGTATCCGCCATATTGACAACTATCAATGCGAGTGCCAGGCTCCAGATCGACGAACGTCGATGAGAGGAAGCCATGACCACCACCGACCGCGCGCCCGAGACCTCGGTCACGGCGCGGCTGTCCACCCTCGACCGCTACCTGCCGGTGTGGATCGGCGTCGCCATGGTCGGCGGCCTCCTGCTCGGGCGCCTGGTGCCGGGCCTCGGTGACGGGCTCGCCGCTGTCGAGGTCGACGGGGTCTCGCTGCCGATCGCGGTCGGTCTGCTCGTGATGATGTATCCGGTGCTCGCCAAGGTCCGCTACGACCGCCTCGACACCGTGACGCGCGACGGTCGGATGCTCGGCTCCAGCCTCGTCCTCAACTGGGTCGTCGGGCCCGCGCTGATGTTCGCCCTCGCGTGGACCTTCCTGCCCGACCTGCCGGAGTACCGCACCGGGCTGATCATCGTCGGCCTGGCCCGCTGCATCGCCATGGTGATCATCTGGAACGACCTGGCCTGCGGCGACCGCGAGGCTGCTGCCTTGCTCGTCGCCCTCAACTCGATCTTCCAGGTCATCGCGTTCGCTGCCCTCGGCTGGTTCTACCTGTCGGTGCTGCCCGGCTGGCTCGGGCTCGAGCAGTCCGCCCTGGACGTCTCCCCGTGGGAGATCGCCACGAGCGTCCTGATCTTCCTCGGCATCCCGCTGCTGGCGGGCTACCTGTCCCGCCGGATCGGCGAGAAGCGTTGGGGGAGAGAGTCGTACGAGCGGGGGTTCCTGCCGAAGGTCGGGCCCTGGGCCCTCTACGGGCTGCTCTTCACGATCGTCATCCTCTTCGCCCTGCAGGGGGAGCAGATCACCAACCGGCCGCTGGACGTGGCGCGCATCGCGCTGCCCCTGCTCGTCTACTTCGCCCTGATGTGGGGCGTGTCCTACGTCCTCGGGCGGGTGCTCGGCATGGGCTACGAGCGCACGACGACCCTGGCGTTCACGGCCGCGGGCAACAACTTCGAGCTGGCCATCGCCGTGGCGATCGCGACCTTCGGCGTGACCTCGGGGCAGGCGCTGGCCGGCGTCGTCGGCCCGCTGATCGAGGTGCCCGTGCTCGTCGGCCTGGTCTACGTCAGCCTCTGGCTGCGCCGCCGCTTCCCGCACGCCGCTGACACCCCCCGCTGACACCCCCCGCTGACACCCAAGCCACCGATGCCCGAGATCTACGTCTACGAGCCCGCCCTCTGCTGCAACACGGGCGTCTGCGGCCCCGACCTCGACCACGCCCCGGTGACCTTCACCGCCGACCTCGACCACGTCGTCCAGGCTGGTAGCGCGGCCCAGCGGCACAACCTCGCCAACGACCCCCAGGCCTTCGCGCAGGACGAGACCGTCCGGTCCTTCCTGCAGGTCGCCGGGTCCGAGGGCCTGCCGCTCACGACCGTCGACGGGGTCACCGTCCTCACCGGGCGCTATCCCACGCGGGAGGAGCTCCTGCGGTATGCCGGGCAGGCGGCCGCCGCGTCGCCGCGTCCCGACCTCGGGCTCACCGCCGCCACCACCGGCGAGGGGCGCGGCCCGGGCTGCTGCAGCGGCGACACCGGGTGCTGCTGATGTCCGAGCCGACCTTCCTGCAGGACCTGCCGCGGTTCGTCTTCTTCACGGGCAAGGGCGGTGTCGGCAAGACCTCGTTGGCCTGCGCCACCGCGGTCCACCTCGCCGAGCAGGGCCGCCGCGTCCTGCTGACCAGCACCGACCCCGCGTCCAACGTCGGCCAGGTCTTTGGCCTCACCATCGGCAACCGGATCACGCCGGTCCCGGAGGTGCCCGGCCTGGCCGCCCTCGAGATCGACCCAGAGCAGGCGGCCGAGGCCTATCGCGAACGGATCGTCGCCCCCGTCCGCGGGCTGCTGCCCGAGCGCGAGATCGCCTCGATGACCGAGCAGCTGTCCGGGTCCTGCACGACCGAGGTCGCGTCCTTCGACGAGTTCACGGCGCTGCTCGCCGACGAGGCCGCGACCGCGTCCTACGACCACGTCCTGTTCGACACCGCCCCCACCGGGCACACCATCCGCCTCCTGCAGCTGCCGGGGGAATGGACCGAGTTCCTCGACCGCGGCAAGGGCGACGCCTCCTGCCTGGGCCCGCTCGCCGGGCTGGACAAGCAGCGCAGCGCCTACCGCGCCGCCGTCGACGTCCTGCGCGACCAGGACCTCACCCGGCTGGTGCTCGTCGCCCGACCCCAGGCGTCCAGCCTCGCCGAGGTCGGCCGCACCCGGGAAGAGCTCGCCGACGTCGGCCTGACCCGCCCGCACCTCGTCGTCAACGCCGTCCTGCCCGACACCGGAAGCGACGACCCGCTGGCCGCCGCGATCCGCGGTCGCGAGCAGGCCGCCGTCGCCGCGATCCCCGGCTTCCTCCGCGACCTGCCCCGCACCACCGTGCCGCTCGCGCCGGTCAACGCGGTTGGCGTGCAGGCGCTGCGTCTGCTGCTCGGCGGGGACCGGGTCGAGTCGCCGACCCCGGAGCGGGGCAGCCGGCCGGCATGCGGCTCCCTCGGCGAGATGGTCGACCAGCTCGCCGCCGACCGGGACCACGGCCTGATCATGTGCATGGGCAAGGGTGGCGTCGGCAAGACCACCGTCGCCGCCGCCGTCGCGGTGGCCCTCGCGCGGCGCGGGCACGACGTGCACCTGACCACCACCGACCCCGCCGCCCACCTCGCCGAGACCCTCGCCGGCGACGTCGAACACCTCACCGTCTCGCGCATCGACCCGCACGAGGCGGTCGCCGACTACCGGGCGCGGGTGCTCGCAACCCAGGGCAAGGGGCTCGACGCGGCCGGCATCGCGCTGCTCGAGGAGGACCTGCGTTCGCCGTGCACCGAGGAGATCGCCGTCTTCCAGAAGTTCTCCAAGGCGGTGGCGGCATCACGGCGGCAGTTCGTCGTGATGGACACCGCCCCGACCGGGCACACCCTCCTGCTGCTCGACGCCACCGGGTCCTACCACCGCCAGATGGCGCGCCAGATGGGAGAGACCACGCACTACACCACCCCGCTGATGCGCCTGCAGGACGCCGAGCAGACCCAGGTCCTCCTCGTCACCCTCCCCGAGACCACCCCCGTCCTGGAGGCCACTGGACTGCAGGGCGACCTGCGGCGTGCGGGAATCGAACCCTGGGCCTGGGTGGTCAACGGCAGCTTGTCAGCCGCCGCCCCGACCGACCGGCTGCTCGCCGCCCGCGCCGCCGCCGAGACGGAGCC
The DNA here is from genome assembly GCF_002330965.1 of Arsenicicoccus sp. UBA2120. NCBI lineage: Bacteria > Bacillati > Actinomycetota > Actinomycetes > Micrococcales > Intrasporangiaceae > Arsenicicoccus > Arsenicicoccus sp. UBA2120. The sequence goes on along the minus strand of NZ_DCYC01000015.1, from coordinate 20,795 downwards.
CCTTGCCGCCGTGGCCGAGCGCGCGGGCCGGGTGGCCGTCATACCTCTCCTCCCCGACGAGCCCGTCGGCGCCGACGCCCTGTCCGCACTCACGACCGTCGCCGCGCCAGTCCACTGAACCAGCCCGCCTGCCCCATCACCCACCCACAGGAGCAGCCATGAGCACACCCTCCGTCCTGTTCGTCTGCGTCAAGAACGGCGGCAAGTCCCAGATGGCCGCCGCCCTCGCCCGGCAGCTGGCCGGCGACGCCGTCACCGTCCACTCCGCCGGGACCAGGCCCGGCTCCGACCTCAACGCGGCTTCGCGTGCCAGCGTCGAGGAGGTGGGCGCCTCGATGGAGGGGGAGCACCCCAAGCCCATCGACCCGGCCCTGCTCGACAGCGTCGACCGGGTGGTCGTGATCGGCCGGGAGGCCGTCATCGAGCGGCCGGGCCGCGCCCCGATCGAGGTGTGGGAGACCGACGAGCCGTCCGCGCGGGGGATCGAGGGTGGTGAGCGCATGGCGCTGATCCGCGCCGACATCACCGGACGCGTCGTCGACCTGGTCATGCAGCTGACGGGCCAGCCGGCGGCGCACGGCGACCGCTACCGCAAGGTCGTCTCCGACCTGACGCACCGGTTCGACGGCGTCTTCACCCCTGACGAGGTGCTCGCGGCGGTGCGGGCGGCCCACGCCTCGCTCGCCGCCCGAAGCACCGTCCCGAACTACCTCCCGGTCCTCGTCGAGCGCTTCGCCAAGGAGCAGCTCGTCGCGCACGCGCAGGCCACCGGCGCCCATGCCAAGCCGCACCCCGAGCTGCTCTTCGTCTGCGTGCACAACGCCGGCCGCTCGCAGATCGCGGCCGCGCTCGCCAAGCACCTGTCGGGCGGCCGGGTCAACGTCCGGTCGGCGGGGTCCCAGCCGGTCGGCGAGATCAACCAGGTGGCGCTGCAGGTTCTCGCCGAGCGCGGTGTCCCCGTGCCCGACGTCTATCCAAAGCCACTCACCAACGACGTGCTGCTCGCCGCCGACGTGATCGTCACCATGGGCTGCGGCGACGAGTGTCCCTACCACCCCGGCCGCCGCTACGAGGACTGGCCCGTCGCCGACCCCGAGGGCGCCGACCTGCCGACCGTCCGCGCCATCACCGACGACATCCAGATCCGCGTCACCCAGCTCCTGGGTGAGCTGCTCAACGACGACTGACCTGCACCGCACGACGCCCCTCGACCCCTCGACCCCTCGACCCAGGAGCCCCGATGAACGACCGCCGACCGTCCGTCATGTTCGTGTGCGTCCACAACGCCGGCCGCTCCCAGATGGGCGCGGCCTACACCCACCACCTGTCCGGCGGGGCCGTCGAGGTGCGTTCGGCGGGCTCGGCCCCCGCCGACGCCGTCAACCCCGCCGTGCGCGAGGCGATGCTCGAGGAGGGCATCGACATCTCCGCCGAGAGGCCCAAGATCCTCTCTCCCGAGGCGGTGCAGGCCTCTGACGTCGTGATCACGATGGGCTGCGGGGACGCCTGCCCCTACTACCCCGGGACGCGCTACGAGGACTGGGAGCTCGCCGACCCCGCCGGTCAGGGCGTCGAGGCCGTGCGACCCATCCGGAACGACATACGGCGCCGGGTGACCGAGCTCCTCGGCGAGCTGGGGGTTGAGGTGCAGCCGCTCGGGCACTGACAACGCCCCTCGTGCCGGCCGAGGTCGCCTAGGGTTCGGTGCATGAACTCTGGTCGACTCCCTGCAGGGGCAGGGTTGCTCGCACGGTCGGCGCTCGCGGCACTGATGACCGCGGCGGTCTCGGCCTGCGGGGTGCAGGTCCCCACCGATCCCGGACGCACCCTGGACCGGGTCCGGTCCGAGCGGGTGCTGCGCGTCGGGGCGACCCACGCGCCGCCGCGCGTCGTCGTCACCGACCCCGACGGGACCCCGAGCGGGCCCGAGGCCGAGCTGGCCCAGCGGTATGCCGAGCACCTCGACGCCCGCGTCGAGTGGACCACCGACAGCGAGGCCGCCCTCGTCGAGGACCTGTCCGACGGAGAGGTCGACCTCGTGGTGGCCGGGCTCGACGCCACCAGCCCCTGGGCCGCCGAGGTCGGACTGACCCGGCCCTATGCCGAGTCCACGGACCCCGGCGGCCAGACCCGGCAGCACGTCCTGGCCGTCCCGGCAGGGGAGAACGCCCTCCTGTCCGACCTCGAGCGCTGGCTCGACAGCTCGGCGGGAGGGGCGTCGTGAGCCGCTCGTCGACGACGAGGTTCGGCGGGACGACGCTGCCGGAGGAGCAGCGCGACGCCCTGCACCGCGCGACCCGCCTCGAGTGGATCACCATCGCCTACATGGTGACCTGCGTGGCCGCCGTCTACCTCGTCATGGGTTCGTCCCAGGCGATGAAGGCCGCCTGGATCGAGGACCTGCTCGCGTTCGTGCCGCCCATCGCCTTCCTGATCGCTCGGAAGCAGGTCGGCAAGAGCCCCTCGCCCGAGTACCCCTACGGCCGCCACCGCGCCGTCGCCAGCGGCCACCTCGCCGCCTCGGTGGCGCTGCTGCTCGTCGGCGCGATGCTGCTGTGGGACTCCGTCACCGGGCTGGTCAAGGCGGAGCACCCACCGATCGGCACCCTCCAGCTGCTCGGGCACACCGTCTGGGCGGGCTGGGTGATGATCGCGGTCATGGCCTACACCCTCGTCGGGCCGATCATCATCGCGCGACGCAAGATGCCGCTGGCCGAGGCGCTCCACGACCGGATCCTCTACGCCGACGCCGACATGCAGAAGGCCGACTGGATGACCGCGGCCGGGTCGATCGCCGGAATCGTCGGCATCGGCCTGGGCTGGTGGTGGGCGGACGCGGCGGTGGCCAGCGCCATCGCCCTGTCCATCGTCAAGGACGGGTGGTCCAACCTCAGGTATGCCGGACGCAACCTCATGGACGGGCGGGCCAGGACCTACGACTCCGCCCACACCCACCCCCTGGTCGCGGAGGTCGACGCGGTCCTGCGGGGATGCGGGTGGGTCTCGGACGCGCGCAGCCGGGTCCGCGACATGGGCCACGTGCTGCACGTCGAGTCCTTCGTGGTGCCACGCGGATCCGCGGCGCTGACGGCGGACGTCGAGGCGGCGGCGGCCGCCATACGAGCCCTGGACTGGAAGCTGGACGACGTGGTGATCATGCCGGTGAGCCGGATCGGTGACCTGCCGGACCCGCTCGCGGACCGCGCGTGACGGGACGAGTCGGAGGATGAGCATGGACGTGCGGATCGGCACCTCGGGGTGGACCTACAAGCTCTGGCGCGGGACCTTCTACCCCGACGGGCTGCGGATCGCCGACCAGCTCGACTACTACGCCGAGCGGTTCGACACCGTCGAGCTCAACGGCTCGCACTACCGCTGGCCCGCCGACACCACCGTCGAGGGCTGGCGCGACCGGCTGCCGGCGGGCTTCGAGATGACGGTCAAGGCGTCGCGCTACCTGTCGCACTACCGCAAGCTCAAGGACCCCGAGGACTGGGTCGAGCGCATCACACACACCCACGACCTGCTCGGTGACAAGGCCGGCCCGCTCGTCGTGCAGCTCCCCGCCGACCTGCACCGCGACGACGACCGGCTCTCGACCTTCCTCGGGATGCTGCCCGAGCGGGTGCGCGTCGCCGTCGAGCCGCAGCACGAGTCCTGGCTCGACGACGGGGTGTTCGACCTGCTCGACCGGCACGGCGCGGGCTTCGTGGTGTCGGTGATCGCGGGGCGCGACCCGGTGCTGCGCGCGACCGGGCGGCTGGCCTACGTGCGGTTCCACAACAGCGATCCGGAATGGCGCTACGGCGGGTCCTTCGACGACGACGCGCTCACGCAGTGGGTGGGGCACCTGCGGGGTCTCACGGCGGGCGGCCGACCTGCCTACTGCTACTTCAACAACGACAACTACGGGTATGCCGCGTTCAACGGCCTCCGCCTCAAGGAGCTGGTCGCCGCCGAGCAGGCGTAGCCACGCCACCTCGCTGCACGAGCCGCCCCGGCGTCGGGTCAGTTCGGTGCTGCTATGACGACACCAAACCCACCCGACGACGGGGGAGGATCGCGACCGGCGTCAGGCGCGGGCCAGCCAGGCGGCGAGCCCGACGCCGGCCACCGCGACGAGCCAGCGCATGACCCGCTCGGGGATCAGCTGCTGCGCGGCGGGGCCGAGGTTGCCACCCACCAGGCAGCCGAGGCCGAGCGCCAGCGCCGCCCACCAGCTCACCGGCCCGAAGGCCATGAACAACACCGCGGCCACGATGTTGGTGGCGGCGAGCAGCACGGACTTGAGGATCATCGACCGCCCGAACGCGTCGCTGGAGGCGAGCAGCGCGAGCGCGAGGTAGATCGTGCCCGCGCCGGCGCCGAAGTACCCGCCATACGTGCTCACCACGAGGACCCCGGCGAGGTAGACCCAGCGGGGTGCGGACCGGTCTCCCTGCAGGCGTCGCAGGCGCGGGGAGACCAGGACCATGAGCGACGCCAGCAGGATGAGCCACGGCACGACGAGCTGGAAGGAGCCTTCGCCGCCGACCAGCAGCACCGCGGCGCCGATCCCGCCGCCGAGGGCCGCGAGGCCGAGCTGCAGCAGCAGGTCCCGTCGTCCGCCGGCGAGCAGCGTGGGCATCGCGCGGGTGGCCGCACCGGCGCCGATCCCGATCAGGCCGAGGGTCTGGCTGACGTTGGCGGCGACGGGGGACAGTACCGCCGCGAGCATGGCGGGATAGGACACGAGCGAGGCCATGCCGGTCAGGTAGCCCACGAATCCCGTTGCCACCCCGGCCAGCACGAGCAGGGCGAAGGTCGTCAGCTCCACCGCGTCGCCGCCGGTCCCACGAGGGCGGGCGCGTGGCCGGGATCCGTCATGTGCTGCAGGGTAGCCCCGCGGCTGGCCGTGGTCGGGATGGGCGGTCCGGCGCTCAGGTGCGCAGGAGCGTGCTCAGCGCCTGGACCGCCTCGCACCCGCAGCCGACGACGTGGGGGAAGGGCACGCGCACGTCGTGCACGCCGCCCTCCTGCTCGACACGCATGACGACGCCGCGGGTGTCGGCGAGGACGGGGCGCACCCTGGCGTCGGGGCCGAGGGGGAGGTGGCGCGAGACGAGCGCCCGCACGAGCTCGCGGTGGCCCTCGTCGAGGTGGGCCATCCACCGGTCCTCCCACCCGCCGAGCGGGTCGATGCGCGCGGCGACGTAGTCCTGCGGCTCGACGACCTGATAGGTCGGTCGGCCGTCCGTGGTCTCGATCCGCCACTCGAGGCTCACGCGGCTGGGCGTCAGGCGCCCCACGGGCGTGCCGTCGGACACCGCGAGGTGCTCGGCCAGGTCGTCGCGGATCGGTCCGAGATGCACGTCGACCGTCCCCGTCATGCGGACGATGCCCCGCACCCGATCGGCCCGGTGCGCGCAGGAGACGTCGACCGCGACCAGGTCCAGGACGGGCAGGTCGGCCCCGGGGGCGACGCGCAGCGCGCAGCGGGGTGGGACCTCGCCGAGCGAGAAGAGCACGGCGCCGGAGCGTTCGAGGGCGTGGCGGCGCAGCAGCACCCGGTGGTCGAGCACGCCGAGCTCGACGTGCGTCGAGGTGGCCATCACGGTCTTGGCGCGGGGGTCGGCGTCGATCACGGGGCCCTCCTCCATCCGTTCGTCCGTCAGCAGCCTTCGACTTAGGCAACCCTAACTTAATCCGAGGCGGAAGAGACCTAACTATCCATTAACGTTTGCCGGTTATCAAACTAGCGTCATGGCATCACCGGTCAAGGGAGAGGGAAGAGGAGCCATGAGCATCAGCATCGGCAACGTGTGCGTGGACACGAACGACCTGTCGGGCAGCACCGCCTTCTGGCGGGCGGTGACCGGCTACCAGGTCGCGTCCTCGGACGAGGGCACGACCTATCTCGAGGACCCGGGCAAGGGCGGCGTGGGTCTGTCCCTGCAGCTCGTGCCCGAGCCGCGAGCAGGCAAGAACCGGCTGCACCTGGACCTGTTCACCGGCGACCTGGCTGGCGAGGTGGGCCGGATCCGCGACCTCGGGGCCACCGAGGTGCAGAGGTTCGACGACGACGGGTGGGTCGTCCTGGCCGATCCCGACGGCAACCAGTTCTGCGTGGTCGCCTCCTAGCCGCGGTGGTCCTGGCCCTCACGGTCATCACGCCGGGCACCCAGGCCCGGACAGGCGTCGAGGAGCCGTCGTCGCGCGCCGACCAACCTCGATAGGCGGGTTAGAATTCACGGATGGAATCGCCCGCCACCCCCCACCCGCTGAGCCCGATCGAGGAGTTCATCAACACGCGAGGGCCGGACGCGGACGGGCTCAGCACCCGCCAGCAGCTCCAGGCATGGCTGGCCGGACGCGACCTCACCCCCGCCGGGGTCACAGTCGACGAGGCGGAGCTCGCCCGGGCGACCTCCGTCCGTGAGGGCCTGCGGGCACTGATCGCTGAGAACAACGCCCCGCCCGTGGACAGCCCCCGTCCCGACGGCCTGGACCCCCACGCGCGGAGCGACCTCGCGGGGCTCGTCGCGGAGCTGCCACTCGTGCTGGACATCGGTGGGCCCGCGCCCCGGCTCGTCCCTCGACCCGGCCTGTCGGTCGTCGACGCGGCCCTGGCCACCCTGGTCGCCGCCGTGCCACCGGCCGTCGCCGACGGTACCTGGACGCGGCTCAAGGCCTGCCGCGAGCCGAGCTGTCGCTGGGCGTTCTACGACCACTCGCGCAACCGCTCGCGGTCGTGGTGCTCGATGGGGCTGTGCGGCAACCGCGCCAAGGGACGCGCGTTCTACCACCGCAACCAGTGAGCTCGCGCGACCTAGGCTGGCGGCGTGGACGACGGCGCGACCCCGCTGGTGCGGACGCTCCTGGCGCTCGAGGCGATCCAGGACCGGCCGGGGGTCACCGCTGCCCAGCTCGCCGACCGGCTCGGCGTCACCGAGCGAGCGGTGCGGCGCTATGTCCTGACGCTGCGCGAGGCGGGGGTGCCGGTCGAGTCCTCCAGGGGGCCGTATGGCGGCTACCGGTTGGGGCGCGGCGCCCGGCTCCCTCCCGTCGTGTTCACCGAGGACGAGGCGATCGCCCTGGTCACGGCGGTCCTGTCGGCCACGGCGGGGCAGCGGCAGGGGACCGACATCAGGCGCGAGGCGCTGGACAAGGTTATCCGCGCCCTCCCGGCGAGGGTGCGTCAGCAGGCGGCGGTCGTGCGCGACACCGCCAGCGGCGCGGGTCGTCCGGACCCGCTGCCGGAGCCGACCGTCACCAGTGCGCTGGTCGCCGCCATCGCCGAGGGTCGCCGGGTCGAGCTCGACTACCGCAGCGAGTCGGGCCGCACCCACACCTGGCTCGTCGACCCGTGGGCGCTCGTGGTGCGCCACGGCCGGTGGTACCTCCTCGGCCACTCGCACCACGCCCAGGCGACGCGCACGCTGCGCGCCGACCGGGTGGCGCGGGTGACCGTGACGTCCGAGTCCTGCTCCGCCCCAGCCGATCTCGATCCCGTTGCCGCGCTGGAGGAGGCGCTCGGGGCGGGCTGGGAGCTGACGACCCACGTGCGCTTCGAGGCCCCCGTCGAGGAGATCGCCCGCTGGGTCGGCGCCGTCTCCGGCACGCTGACCGCGGTCGAGGGCGGCTGCGAGCTGCGCGGCTCGACCAGCAACGCCGAGATGTATGTCGTCGAGCGCCTCGCCCAGGTCCCGCACCCGTGGCGCATCCTCGGTGGCCCCGAGCTGCGGCAGGCCGCCCGCGACGTGGCCGCCCGCCTCGCCGCGGCTGCGGACTGAGGCGGGCGGGACGGCATACGCGCTGGTGGGGTCAGAGACCGACCATCGACATCCCGGCCTCGTCGTAGCGCTCCCCGGCGACGCCGACGCGCTCCGCGAGCCCGTCGAGGTCGGCGACGTCGTCTGCGGACAGGGCGACGGCGGTGGAGCCGGCGTTCTCGTCGATGCGCTCGCGGCGACGAGTCCCGGGGATCGGCACGATGAAGGGGTGCTGCGCGAGCAGCCAGGCGAGCGCCACCTGACCCGGCGTGGCACCGCGCTGCTCCGCAAGGGCCTTGACGTGGTCGACGAGGGCCTGATTGGCCGCGAGGTTCTCGGCCGCGAACCGCGGCACGCGAGCGCGGATCTCACCCTCGCCGAAGGTCGAGTCGGCCGAGACCGTGCCCGTCAGGAAGCCCTTGCCGAGGGGGCTGAACGGCACGAACCCGATGCCCAGCTCGGCGCACGCGGGCAGGACGGCGGGCTCGGGATCGCGCGTCCAGAGGGAGTACTCGCTCTGGACGGCGGTGACGGGGTGCACGGCGTGCGCGCGGCGGATGGTGTCGGCGCCGGCCTCGGACAGGCCGAAGTGCTTGACCTTGCCCTCCTGGACGAGCTCGGCGACGGTGCCCGCGACCTCCTCGATGGGGACGTCCGGGTCGACGCGGTGCTGGTAGAAGAGGTCGATCGCCTCGACGCCGAGGCGCCGCAGGGAACCCTCCGCCACGCGGCGGATCTGCGCGGGGCTGGAGTCGGTGCCCTTCATCTGGCCGTCCTCGATGCGCCAGCCGAACTTCGTGGCCACGACGACCTGGTCGCGGATCGGCGCGATGGCGTCGCCGACCAGCTCCTCGTTGACGTAGGGGCCGTAGACCTCGGCCGTGTCGATGAAGGTGACGCCGTGCTCGACGGCGTAGCGCAGCACGGCGATCATCTCGTCGCGGTCACCCGGGTTGGGGCCGTAGCTCATGGACATGCCCATGGCGCCGAGGCCGATGGCCGACACCTCGAGTCCCTGCCCCAAGGTCCTGGTGTGCATGGCGATCCTCCTGCTCGTCGACGGGTTCGGATGTGTCCATCACACACCGATCGAGAGGGGCAGGGGGAGTCCCTGGTGGGAGGGGGTACTCCCAGGGCCTGCCTGGGGTCGCGTCAGTGGCCCGCGCCGAGGTGGCCGGACAGCTGGGCATGACGGGTCGCCGAGGCGGCGTCGAGACCGACGATCTCCACGCGCTTGCCCTTGGCGGCGTACTTCGCCTCGATGGCGTCCAGGGCGGCGACGGTGGAGGCGTCCCAGACGTGGGACCCGGACAGGTCGACGACGACGTGCTCCGGGTCGCCGGCATAGTCGAACTGGTAGACGAGGTCGTTGCTCGAGGCGAAGAACAGCTCGCCGTGGACCCGGTAGACCCGGGTGTCGATCGTGCCGTCTGCGTCCTCGTCGGGCTCTGCCACCCGCTCGACCGTGGAGAAGTGCGCGACGCGGCGCGCGAACACGACGAACGCCGTGTTGACGCCGGCGATCACGCCGTAGGCCAGGTTGTGGGTGGCGACCGTGACGACGACGGTGACGAGCATGACGATCGTCTCGCTCCACGGCATGCGGCGCAGCGTGGACGGGGCGACGCTGTGCCAGTCGAAGGTCGCGACCGAGACCATGATCATCACCGCGACGAGCACCGCCATCGGGATCCGGGCGACGGCGGGGCCGGCCCCCACGACCAGGCCGAGCAGGAAGAGCCCGGCGAGGAAGGTCGAGATCCGGGTGCGGGCGCCGGAGGCCTTCACGTTGATCATGGTCTGGCCGATCATGGCGCAGCCGCCCATCCCGCCGAAGAGCGCGGTGACGATGTTGGCGACGCCCTGCCCCCAGCTCTCGCGGGTCTTGCTCGAGTGGGTGTCGGTGATGCCGTCGACGAGCTTGGCCGTCATCAGCGACTCGAGGAGCCCGACGAGAGCCATGGCGAGCGCGAACGGCCCGATGACCTGCAGGGTTTCCAGGGTGAGCGGGACGTTCGGCAGGAGCAGGGTCGGCAGCGAGTCCGGCAGCTCGCCCTGGTCGCCGACGGTGGGCATGCGCCACCCGGTCACCTGCACGAGGGCGGTGATCAGCACGATGGCGACCAGGGGCGCCGGGACCGCGGTCGTGACGCGAGGCAGGAGCACCAGCACCGCGATGCCGAGGGCGACGAGGGGGTAGACGATCGGGGGGATGGAGGGGCCGACCAGGTGGGGGAGCTGGGCCAGGAAGATCAGGATCGCCAGGGCGTTGACGAAGCCGACCATCACCATGCGGGGGATGAAGCGCATGAGCCTGGCGACGCCGAGCAGGCTGAGGACGATCTGCAGCACCCCGGCGAGCAGCACCGTGGCCAGGAAGTAGTCGATCCCGTGATCCCTGGCGACCGGGGCGATCACCAGGGCGACGGCGCCCGTCGCGGCGGAGATCATCGCCGGACGGCCACCGACGATCGCGATGGTGCAGGCCATCGTGAACGACGCGAACAGCCCCATGCGGGGGTCGACGCCCGCGATGATCGAGAACGAGATGGCCTCGGGGATGAGCGCCAGGGCGACGACGAGCCCGGCCAGCACCTCGGTCTTGAGCCGCCGGGGGTCGCGCAGCGCGGCGAGCGTCGAGGTGTCTCGGTCGCCGGCGTCGGGGACGAGGGGGAAGCCCCGTTCGCCGCCCCGGGTCTCGGCGGCGCTGGGGGTGGTGCTGGCCAAGGATGGCTCCGTCCATGAAAAGGGCCGCAGCGTGAAGCCAGCTGCGGCGGGGTGAGGCTTCGCGATCCTACCTTGACGCCACGTGAGGGTTGCCCCGCTCAGGCCGTATGTCGGGGGCCGGGGAGCGCGTCGTAGCGCTCCGTCAGGACCCTGGCTGCGCTCTCGCGGGCGCGGCAGGTCGACATCGGGACCTGACCGAAAGTGCTGCGCGGCAAGGGGTCTCGTCCCAGTGCGGCGGTGCGGGCGTCGTCCCAGCGGACAAGGACCTGCCAGGCGCCGCCGTCCTGCGCGACCTCCCGGACCGTTCCGACGGCGCACAGCTCCTGGCGGCGCGACAGGTAGGCCCAGATCGTGTCGCCCGCTTGCATCGTCCGGAATCCCGAGCGCAGGCACCAGCGGTCGATCTGCTGAGAGCGACCGATCGCCTCCCAGACCGGGCCGGCATCGGGACGGGTCCGCCAGTCCGGCGGCTGGTGCTCGGCGTGCGCCGCCGGGTCGATCGGCAGCAGCCAGTGGGTCCTTGGTGCCTCGGACTGCGCCTGCACGTGCGGCTGCGAGGCGTCCGGCCAGGACGGGCCACGGCGCAGGCGCACCGGGCCTCGGGCCGTCCGCACGTCGACCGGCCGGCCACCCTGGACCACCTCGATCACGCCCTCGTCGGCGAGGTGGGCGGCGGCATCCCGGGTCGGCTGCATCAGCTCCCGCCAGTCCTCGCCGCCGAGCCCGCGCGCGACCTCGGACGGGCAGATGGTGACGTCCGCGGACCGGCGGCCGAGCAGGTCGACGATGTCGACGCGCAGCTCGGCGTCGGTGGGTGCTGGTGCGGGCGCGGCCACCCCGGCACTCTAGGTGGTCCCCGGGCTCGGGGCGGACCTCGCGTCGTCGCCCCGTCACCAGCGGGTCACGCGCGGCGGGGCCTGCTCCGATCGGTGAACCTCAGGAACCCGCCCTGCAGCAGCGGGGCGACGGCGTCCCGGTTGTCCTCGACGGTGAGCTCCACGACCTCGTCGTCGTGGGCCACGACCCGGGTCACCACGCTGTGGTAGGGCCCGAGCGCCAGGCTCACGAGGAAGGTTCCCGCGGCGACGGTGAGGTCCGTCGTCTCCTCGTCGAGCGTGCCGACCACCTGGGTGCCGACCAGGACGGGGCGCCCGGGGGACGCCGGACCTCGATGGATGCGCAGCGTTGCGGTCATCGGTGACTGCTCTCCTTCCCGGACCGGTCGAGACGGTGGGCTCGGGGTGCGGGTCCGACGGCCGGCGCGACCGCTCCTCCTCCCACTATGACCCTCCCGGCTCGGCAGCGGCAGGGGGCTGCAGGCTTCGGTGGGCCGCCGTGACGATCGCCAGGCCTCGGCCGTCCCCCCTTCCCTCATGGGCCCCTGGGGTCCCGGCTGCCACGGACCGGTCAGCTAACCCCTGCGGCGGACCACCACCACGAGCAGCAGGGCCAGGGCACCGCCGATCGCGGTGGCCAGCAGCCGGTGAGGCATCGACCCCTGGGCGGTGATCCCGATGACCTCGAGGAAGACGACCAGCCAGGCGGTCAGGGCGGTGGAGTACAGGACGTAGCTGACCGACTGCAGCGTGAACATCGCCCAGGCGAGGAACGTGCCGAGCGCCAGGAGGGTCGCCCCCTCCGGCTGTGCCCAGGTGACGACGGCACCTGCGACGGCCACGCCGAGGGCGGTGCCCAGCAACCGGTCCCGGCCGCGACCGAGCGTGTCGGTCAGCCGCGGCTGGAGGACCGTGACCACCGTCAGGGGAATCCAGTAGCCACGCATCGGGGCGAGCAGTTGGGACAGGACCTCGGCGACACCCAGGCCGAGGGCGAGGCGCAGGGCGTGCCAGCGCGGCCCCGACCCGGGGTGCCGCAGGTCGTTGATCACGGCCCGGCCCACCTCGGGCAGGGGGGCGGGATCCGCCCTGGCGGGATCCGGCAGGTGCTGTCGGAGCAGGGGCGTGACCCTGCTCCGCCGGCGCCGGACCCGTGGTCCCACGGCGGTCCCGACGAGCACCTGCACCAGCCCTCCGGCGGCGACCAGGACGGCATAGGTCACGGCGGTGCGCACCGGCGCGGGTTGCTGCCCGAGCGCGAGGAATCCGATCACGGCCTGCACCCCGACCTGCCCTGGGCCCTCGCGCGGGCTGAGCAGCCCGACGACCGCGCCCACCGCGGCGAGGGTGAGCACGGCGAGCACGGGCTGGTCGGCCACGAGGCACGCCACGAACACCGACACCGCCAGCACGGCCGTCGTCACGAGCATGGTGAGCCGGGGCCGAGCCACCAGCTGGTCGACCCCGATCCCGCCGGCGTTGATCGCGCCCGACGCGGCGACGACGGCGAGCAGGGGGCCACGGTCAGCAGACCGACGAGGAGCACGGCACCGAACCCCAGCGCGTACGGGACGGCGACGATGGGTTGGGCGGCGCCCCGGTCGATCTGGAGCGCGGGTCGGGTCGAGCTCATCGGCGCCGATGCTAGCTGGCTGATGCTCACGTGGCCCTGGAAAGGGCTCGATGTCATCCTGGGGGACGTGCGTCCACGAGGGTATGTCGGTGTCGTCGGTCCGGGTGCGGCCACGTCGGAGCAGGTGGAGCAGGCCGTCACGGTGGGGCGGCTGCTGGCCGAGCAGGGACTGGTCGTGGTCACCGGCGGTCTCGGCGGGGTGATGGCCGGAGCAGCGCGAGGGTGCGCCCAGGCCGGTGGGACGAGCCTCGGGCTCCTGCCCGGCGACGACCGCTCCGCCGCCAACCCGCACCTGTCGGTCACCATCCCGACCGGCCTCGGCGAGATGCGCAACGCCCTGCTCGTCCGTGCCTGCGACGCGGTGGTCGCGGTGGGCCACAGCTGGGGGACGGTCAGCGAGATCGCGCTCGCGGCGCGCACCGGCGTGCCGGTGGTGCTGCTGGACGGGCTGCGGTTGTTCGACGAGGTGCCGGTCGACGGCGACGACGTCCGCGCGCCCCGGCACGCGGTGTCGCCCGAGGATGCCGTGTCGAGCGTGCTCGGGGATCTGGGGCTCGAGACCTCGCCTGCTCGTGAGGGTGGCGAGCCGGCATACGACGGCTGGGTGCTTGGCGTCGACGGGGCCCGGGGCGGGTGGACCGGCGCGCTCCTGCCCGTGTCCGGCGCGGGGACGGTGCGGATCGTGGCCGGGGCCGACCTGCGGACCGTGATCGACCGGGTCGATCACGGCGCTGTGCACGTCGAGCTCGTCGCGGTCGACGCGCCGATCGGCCTGCCGGACACCGGGCGCCGCAGGGCGGACGTCGAGGTGCGCGGGCGGCTGGGCCCGCGCGCCGGCTCGGTCTTTGCGACCCCCGTGCGTGACGCGCTGGCGGCCGAGTCGTATGCCGAGGCCCGCCGGATCAGCGTCGCCCGCACGGGCGGGACCAGCCTGGCCGCGCAGAGCTATGCCATGCGCAGGGCCATCCTGGACGTCGACGCCTACGTGCGCGGGGAGGGGCCGACCCTGCCGGTGGTCGAGGTGCACCCCGAGCTGTGCTTCGCGATCATGGCGGGCGCGCCGCTGGCCTCGAGCAAGAAGACTCCCGAGGGGCTGCGCGAGCGCGAGGGTCTGCTCCTGGCCCAGGGGATCCGCCTGCCGCGGGACCTCGACCTCGGTCGGCGTGGTGCCGACGACGTCCTCGACTCCGCCGCCGCGGCCTGGAGCGCGGCGCGCGTCGTCCGCGGGGAGGCCGTCCGCCACCCCGCGCAGCCCGAGCGCTTCAGCGACGGCATCGACGCCGCGATCTGGGTCTGACCCGTCGCCCTCCGACGCCGGGGAACAAAGGCGTGACCGACGGAGTTGAGCCGGATAGACTCAAGTTCACTGACACGAGCTTGCACATGGATCGCAGGCGGTCATACCTTGAGTGCTGACGACTCAACATCCGCTAGTCAACAAGGAGAGCCACACATGGCACGTGCAGTCGGTATCGACCTCGGCACCACCAACTCCGCCGTCTCCGTCCTCGAGGGCGGCGAGCCGGAGATCATCGCCAACGCCGAGGGCGGTCGCACGACCCCGTCGGTCGTGGCGTTCAGCAAGAACGGCGAGGTGCTCGTCGGCGAGATCGCCAAGCGCCAGGCCGTCACCAACGTCGACCGCACCATCCGCTCGGTCAAGCGCCACATGGGCACGGACTGGAAGCAGGAGATCGACGGCAAGGACTACACCGCGCAGGAGATCAGCGCCCGCACGCTGATGAAGCTCAAGCGCGACGCCGAGTCCTACCTCGGCGAGCCCGTCACGGACGCGGTCATCACCGTCCCGGCGTACTTCGACGACGCCGAGCGCCAGGCCACCAAGGAGGCCGGCGAGATCGCGGGTCTCAACGTCCTGCGCATCGTCAACGAGCCGACCGCGGCCGCGCTGGCCTATGGCATGGACAAGGCCAAGGGCGACCACACCGTGATCGTCTATGACCTGGGTGGCGGTACCTTCGACGTGTCGGTGATCGAGATCGCCGAGGTAGACGGCGAGCACCAGTTCGAGGTGCTGGCTACCAATGGTGACACCTTCCTCGGTGGCGAAGACTTCGACATCCGCCTGATCGACTACCTCGTCGACGAATTCAAGAAAGAAACCGGCATGAACCTCAAGGGCGACCCGCTGGCCATGCAGCGCCTGAAAGAAGCTGCCGAGAAAGCCAAGATCGAGTTGTCCTCGAGCCAGCAGACCGACGTCAACCTGCCGTACATCACGGCTGACGCGTCCGGTCCGAAGCACCTGAACGTGAAGATCTCCCGCGCCAAGCTGGAGTCGTTGGTCGAGGATCTGGTCGAGCGCACCATCGAGCCGTGCCGCATCGCGCTGAAGGATGCCGGCATCGATGTGTCGAAGATCAATGACGTGATCCTGGTCGGTGGCCAGACCCGCATGCCGCTGGTGCAGCAGAAAGTCGCCGAGTTCTTCGGCAAGGAAGCGCGCAAGGACGTCAACCCGGACGAAGCCGTGGCCATGGGTGCTGCCATCCAGGGCGCCGTGCTGGCGGGCGACGTCAAGGACGTGCTGCTGCTCGACGTCTCCCCGCTGACCCTGGGTATCGAGACGCTGGGCGGCGTGATGACTCCGCTGATCGAGAAGAACACCACCATCCCGACCAAGAAGTCGCAGGTGTTCTCCACTGCCGACGACAACCAGAGCGCTGTGACCATTCACGTGCTGCAGGGTGAGCGTAAGCAGGCTGCGCAGAACAAGTCGCTGGGTCGCTTCGATCTGGCCGAGATTCCGCCGGCCCCGCGCGGCATGCCGCAGATCGAAGTCACCTTCGATATCGACGCCAACGGCATCCTGCACGTGTCCGCCAAGGACAAGGCCACTGGCAAGCAGCAGTCCATCGTGATCAAGGCCAACTCCGGTCTGTCGGAGGAGGAAATCGAGCAGATGGTGCGCGACGCCGAGGCCAATGCCGAGGAAGACCGCAAGTTCGAGGAGCTGGCTACCGCACGCAACCAGGGCGATCAGCTGGTGCATGCCACCCGCAAGATGCTCACCGAAGCCGGCGACAAGGCCAGCGACGATGACAAGGCTGCGATCGAGAAGGCGCTCGGCGAGCTGGAGCTGGCCATCAAGGGCGACGACAAGGCTGTGATCGAAGCGAAGATCGCTGCGGTGTCCCAGGCCTCCACTCCGGTTGCGCAGAAGATGTACGCCGAGCAGGCTCAGGCCGGTGAAGGTCAGCCCGCAGGTGAGCAGGCGAAGCCGGGTGACGACGTGGTCGACGCCGAGTTCGAAGAGGTCAAGGACAACAAGTAAGCCCCGGCTTGCTTCCGCTCCAGCCCGCCCTCGACGTCGTCGGGGCGGGCAAGACCGCCACGCGGGGGCTTGCTCCCGCGTCGGCGTGTCTGGAAGGCATGAAATTGAGGGTTCAGGATAGTTATGGCCAAACGCGATTTTTACGAGGTGCTGGGCGTTGAGCGCGGTGCCAGCGAGGCGGAGCTGAAAAAGGCTTACCGCCGCCTCGCCATGAAGCATCACCCCGACCGCAATCCGGGTGACAAGGCGGCGGAGGAAGCCTTCAAGGAGGCCAACGAGGCCTACGAGGTGCTTTCCGACCCGAGCAAGCGGGCTGCCTACGATCAGTACGGGCACGCCGGCGTCGATCCGCAGATGGGCGCCGGGGCAGGTGGAGCCGGTTACGGCGGCGCCAACTTCTCCGACATCTTCGGCGATGTATTCAGCGATTTCTTCAGTGGCGGTCGTGGCGGCTCCCGCGGTGGCGCTCAGCGCGGCAGCGACCTGCGTTACACGCTGGAGCTGGATCTGGAAGAAGCCGTGCGCGGCACCACGGTGACCATCCGCGTGCCGACCCTGGTCGAGTGCAAGACCTGCGATGGCTCCGGGGCAAAGAAGGGCACCAGCCCGGTGACCTGTACTACCTGCGGCGGCATCGGTCAGGTGCGCATGCAGCAGGGCTTCTTTTCGGTGCAGCAGACCTGTCCGCGCTGCCATGGCAGCGGCAAGATGATTTCCGACCCCTGTGGCAGCTGCCACGGCCAGGGCCGCGTCGAAGAGCAGAAGACGCTCTCGGTCAAGGTGCCGCCAGGCGTGGATACCGGCGACCGCATCCGCCTCTCCGGCGAGGGCGAGGCCGGAACCCAGGGCGGGCCGGCGGGCGACCTCTACGTAGTGGTCAACGTGCGCGAGCACGCGATCTTCCAGCGTGACGGCAAGCACCTGTACTGCGAGGTGCCGATCAGCTTCGCCGATGCGGCGCTGGGCGGTGAGCTCGAGGTGCCGACGCTGGATGGCCGGGTCAAGCTGAAAATCCCGGAAGGCACCCAGACCGGCAAGCAGTTCCGTCTGCGGGGCAAGGGTGTAGCGCCGGTGCGTGGTGGTGCGGCGGGCGACCTGATGTGTCGCGTCGTGGTCGAAACGCCGGTCAACCTGAGCAAGCGCCAGCGCGAGATGCTCGAGGAGTTCCGCGGCACGCTACAGGGCGACACCTCCCATTCACCCAAGGCCAGCGGCTGGTTCGAGGGTGTGAAGCGCTTTTTCGGTGATGTTTGAGTCGAACTGAGGGCTTGAGGTCCGGTGCCTGGTGCATCGGCCTCGCGCTCGGTTTCCGGCTTGCAGCTTGGAGCTGATGCTATGCGACGTATTGCAGTGACGGGCGCCGCCGGGCGCATGGGCAAGACCCTGATCGAGGCGGTGCAGCAGACTGGCGGCGTCGCCGGTCTGACCGCTGCCATCGATCGGCCGGACAGTACCCTGGTGGGTGCCGATGCCGGCGAACTGGCCGCCATCGGGCGGCTGGGCGTGCCGCTGACGGGAGATGTCGGCAAGGCTGTCGACGAGTTCGACGTGCTGATCGACTTCACTCACCCTTCGGTGACGCTGAAGAACCTGGAGGTTTGCCGCCGCGCCGGCAAGGCCATGGTGATCGGTACCACCGGCTTTTCGCCGGAAGAGAAGGAGCGCCTGGTGGCGGCGGCCAGAGAGATCCCGATCGTCTTCGCCGCCAACTTCAGCGTTGGCGTCAATCTGTGCCTCAAGCTGCTGGATACCGCGGCGCGCGTGCTGGGTGACGATGTGGATATCGAGATCATCGAGGCGCATCACCGGCACAAGGTTGATGCGCCGTCCGGCACCGCGCTGCGCATGGGGGAGGTGGTGGCCGAGGCGCTCGGGCGCGATCTGCAGAAGGTTGCCGTCTATGGTCGCGAAGGTCAGACCGGTGCGCGGGCGCGCGAGACCATCGGCTTCGCGACTGTGCGTGCCGGGGACGTCGTGGGCGACCATACCGTGCTGTTCGCCGCCGATGGCGAGCGCGTCGAGATCACCCACAAGGCCTCCAGTCGCATGACCTTCGCCAAGGGGGCGGTGCGCGCCGCGCTGTGGTTGGATGAGAAGCCGGCAGGGCTCTACGACATGCAGGACGTGCTCGGCCTGAAATGATTCGCTGCGCGCACCGGTTGCCCTGTGCCCCGTTCGGGTGCGCTGGCCGGCTATTTCGGCTGGACCGGAAAGGCGGTTTTGTGTAAGCTTCCCGCTTTAGTGTGTCCACTAAAAGTTGCGCAGAAATGAATCAAACAAAAAGCGGGATGACCTTCACACGTCATCCCGCTTTTTTACAATCTGCGTCTGCTCCAGCCTTGATCTACGGGAGGTCTCTTGACTAAGCCAGCCCTTACGCCAGCCATTCTGGCCCTTGCCGATGGCAGCATTTTTCGCGGCGAATCCATCGGCGCCGATGGGCAAACCATTGGTGAGGTGGTGTTCAACACCGCCATGACCGGCTATCAGGAAATCCTCACCGATCCCTCCTACGCCAAGCAGATCGTTACCCTCACCTATCCCCATGTCGGTAACACCGGCACCACGCCGGAAGACGCCGAGTCCTGGAAAGTCTGGGCCGCTGGTCTGGTGATTCGCGACCTGCCGTTGATTTCCAGCAACTGGCGCAACAAGCAATCACTGCCCGATTACCTCAAGGCCAACGGCACCGTTGCCATCGCCGGCATCGATACCCGTCGCCTGACCCGTATCCTGCGCGAGAAAGGTGCGCAGAACGGCTGCATCCTGGCTGGTGCCGACGCGACCGAAGAGAAGGCGCTGGAGCTGGCGCGCAGCTTCCCCGGCCTGAAGGGCATGGACCTAGCCAAGGAAGTCAGCGTGAAGGAGCGTTACGAGTGGCGTTCCAGTGTCTGGTGCCTGAAGGACGACGCGCATGCCGAGATCCCGGCCAGCGAGCTGCCCTATCACGTCGTCGCCTTCGACTATGGCGTGAAGTACAACATCCTGCGCATGCTGGTCGCCCGCGGTTGCCGCGTCACCGTGCTGCCGGCGCAGACGCCAGCCAGCGAAGCCTTGGCGCTGAATCCGGACGGCATCTTCCTGGCCAACGGCCCGGGTGACCCCGAGCCGTGCGACTACGCGATCAAGGCGATCCAGCAGGTGCTCGAAACCGACATCCCGGTGTTCGGCATCTGCCTCGGCCATCAGTTGCTGGCCCTGGCCTCCGGCGCCAAGACCGTGAAGATGCCCAATGGCCACCACGGCGCCAACCATCCGGTACAGGATCTGAAGACCGGCGTGGTGATGATCACCAGTCAGAACCACGGTTTCGCCGTGGACGAAGCCAGCCTGCCGGCCAATGTGCGCGCTACGCACAAGTCGCTGTTCGACGGCACCCTGCAGGGCATCGAGCGTACCGACAAGGACGCCTTCAGCTTCCAGGGCCATCCCGAGGCGAGCCCGGGCCCGCACGACGTCGCGCCACTGTTCGACCGTTTCATCGAAGCCATGGCCAAGCGCCGCTAAGCCTGCCGACTGACCAAAGGATTCGAGAGTAAGAAAATGCCAAAACGTACAGATATCAAAAGCATCCTCATCCTCGGCGCTGGCCCCATCGTCATTGGCCAGGCCTGCGAGTTCGACTATTCCGGTGCCCAGGCGTGCAAGGCGCTGAAGGAAGAGGGTTTCCGCGTCATCCTGGTGAACTCCAACCCGGCCACCATCATGACCGACCCGGCCATGGCCGACGCCACCTACATCGAGCCGATCAAGTGGGCCACCGTGGCCAAGATCATCGAGAAGGAGCGCCCCGACGCGCTGCTGCCGACCATGGGCGGCCAGACGGCGCTGAACTGCGCGCTGGACCTGGAAAAGCACGGTGTGCTGGAGAAGTTCGGTGTCGAGATGATCGGTGCCAACGCCGACACCATCGACAAGGCCGAAGACCGTTCGCGCTTCGACAAGGCGATGAAGAACATCGGCCTGGCCTGCCCGGAATCCGGCATCGCGCACAACATGGAAGAGGCCTACGCGGTTCTCGACAAGGTCGGCTTCCCCTGCATCATCCGTCCGTCGTTCACCATGGGCGGTACCGGTGGCGGCATCGCCTACAACCGTGAAGAGTTCGAAGAGATCTGTGCCCGCGGTCTGGATCTGTCTCCGACCAGCGAACTGCTGATCGACGAGTCGCTGATCGGCTGGAAGGAATACGAGATGGAGGTGGTCCGCGACAAGAAGGACAACTGCATCATCGTCTGCTCCATCGAGAACTTCGATCCGATGGGCGTCCACACCGGCGACTCCATCACCGTAGCCCCGGCGCAGACCCTGACCGACAAGGAATACCAGATCATGCGCAACGCCTCGCTGGCGGTGCTGCGTGAGATCGGCGTGGAAACTGGCGGTTCCAACGTGCAGTTCGGCATCTGCCCGAACACCGGGCGCATGGTCGTGATCGAGATGAACCCGCGCGTGTCGCGTTCTTCGGCACTGGCCTCCAAGGCCACCGGGTTCCCGATCGCCAAGATCGCCGCCAAGCTGGCCGTCGGCTACACCCTCGACGAATTGTCCAA
>NZ_DCYC01000010.1:8204-8596 GCF_002330965.1 Arsenicicoccus sp. UBA2120 | reverse complement strand
CCCCCAGCTCGACCGCGTCCTGAAGATCAACGAGCTCCAGACCATCCCCAACGACGTCGCCGACGCCGCCGCCAGCACCCTCGTCATCGGAGTCAACTAACCGTGCCCCTGAGCGGCTGAAGACCGCCGCCACTCACCGGAGAAAGTCACACGTCGTGAACGTAGGGGTCGACGAGTCCGAGCTCGTCGTAGTCGATCGCGTAGGAGATCGCTTGGCAGGCTCGGGGTAGGCCTTGGTCGATCTGCTTGATGGTGGCGGCCACCGTGGGGGTGTAGAACGCGGTGCGTACTTCCAGGACCCGTGGCGGCACGGGTCCGACCGTGTCGCCGACGTCGTATTGCCATCGCTCCCAGGAGTCGACGCCGGCGTAGTGGCGGGCTGAGAGTGTCTT
>NZ_DCYC01000010.1:0-8001 GCF_002330965.1 Arsenicicoccus sp. UBA2120 | reverse complement strand
CCCGGGCGGGCCCCAGCACAGTCCGATGTAGCGGTGGGTGCGCACGGTGTCGGCGAACTCGGTGAACCGCCGGTGCTCGCGGGTGCTGTAGAAGGACGGGACGGGGTGAGGGTGCGGGGCGGAGGAGTTGACCTCGTCGAAGGTTCCGGTGAGGAACCGCCGGCCGTCGTCGTCTTTGCCGAGCACGGAGAGCTTCTTAGTCGGTGGCATACAGACGCAGTCCATGTCGTGGTCGGGGCTCAGGAGCCGGTGGCGGTGCTGTGTCGTCGGTGCTGACTGCTGGTGGGGCGTATCGGGTATCGCTGGGCAGGGCGCTGGCGAGGGTGCGGTGTTGGCGGAGCTGGTCCTTGAGGTCGCGGCGGCGTTGACGGCGGGCGGCTTGGAGCTGGTCGAGGGAGATCGACTCGGCGGACAGCTCAGGGGCGATCGCCCGGCACAAGAACTCGTCGTTGAAGTACACGCGGATCTCCCCGACGTCGCGCGGGTTGAAGCGGACGGTGACCTGCTCCCCGACGTAGGCGGCCAGGACTGTGGACAGGTAGCGGGTCGAGGCGAACTGGATGCCGTCGCGCTGGACCTTGCGGGTGGTGGCCGCGGTGAGCAGGAGCAGGTCGAGATCCTCAGGGTGGGCGGGGCTGCGCGGGATGAAGCCGCTCGCGCTCCACCGGACGGTCGGCCCCTGGTGGGTCTGGGAGTGGGGGCGGGCGTTGTACTCGGCAACGACGTACTGCTCGAGGATGGCGTCGAGGTCTTCGAGCGAGAGCGACGGGGAGGTGACCGGTGCGCCGTTCGTGCCGTGCGGGATGTACCCGGGCAGGTGCGGCAGGAGCTCGGTGGTGACGGTCCGGTAGAACCGCTCGATCTTCCCCCGCCCTTGAGGCACCCCGACCCGGGAGTGGATCAGCCGGATGTGGGTGTCCAGGCACACCTGCTCCAGGCGAGCGGAGGTGAAGTCCGAACCGTGGTCGCTGTAGAGGACCTCGGGCAGCCCACAGACCGGCCAGCCCGGGTTCGCCTTGGCATTGACGGCCTGGTGCAGGGCGAGCGCCGTCTGCTCGGCCGAAGGTGCGCCGAGGAAGAGGGTGTAGCCGACCACGGCGCGGGAATAGTCGTCCAGGACCACCGTCAACCAGGGGCGCACCTGGGTGCCCTTGGCGTCGAGGATCGCCACGTCCAGGAGAGTGTGGTCGACCTGCCACTGCTCGTTGGGGCGCTCGGCCGAGCGCCGCAGCACCAGCTCGAACCTGTCCCGGTATCCCGCGTCCCCGTGCTCGGCCAGAGCGCGCAGCCCGGGATCGATCCCGGCGACCAGGCTCCGGACGCTGGAGTAGCTGGGGGCAGACAGGCCGCGATCGTGTGCGATGCCGGCCACGCGGCGGTGGATGAACGCCACTGTCGGAGCCGGCTTTGCCAGGGCGAGAGCTTCGACTACCTCGATCAGCTCTGCCGGGATTCGACGCCGGCCATGATCGCTGCGTTGGCGCCGAGCGAGGCTGTGTGAGGTGGGGTCAGACCGATAGGCGCGCGCCCAGCGCGAGAGGGTGCGCAGCGGGACCCCCGACTCGGCTGCCAGCCGCGTCCATGGGACACCGTCGTCGTGGCGGCTCAGGAGAGCGATCTTGTCCGAGACCTCCCACCGCGCCGGCACGTCCCCTCACATCGGCCGTGCGTCTTGGGCGAGGTGGCGGTAGATCGTGCCGCGCGAGACCCCGAAGGTCTCAGCGATCTGCTGGACCGTGTAGGACTTCTCGTCATACATCGCCCTGGCCTGACGCGCCTTCGTCGCCGTCATCTTGAACCGGCCCCCACCCTTGCGACCTCTCGCGCGGGCAGCGGCAAGACCATCCTGGGTCCGCTCGACGATCAGGTCATGCTCGAACTCGGCGATGGCCGCGAGCATGTGGAAGAACAGGCGGCCACCCGGTGTCGTGGTGTCGATCCCCTGAGACAGTGCCTTCAGCCCAATGCCCCGCTGCTGCAAAGTCTCGACGACTTCCTTGAGGTTGCGCACCGATCGACCAAGCCGGTCGAGCTTGGTCACCACGAGGGTGTCACCTGAGCGCAGGTAGTCCAGAGCATCGTCGAGCGCGGGCCGCTTGGCCAGCACACCCGAGGCGTGCTCGACGAACACCTTCTCGCACCCCGCGGCGGCGAGCAGGTCCGTCTGCCCGTCCGGATTCTGCTCCCGGGTCGAAACGCGCGCGTATCCGATCGAAGCCATCACCCGAATGTACCGACAACGTGCCTCGCGGTACATAGGTCTCGGACACGGCCCATGAGACACGACGCGCGGTGCAGCACCGTGATGGGGGCGACGGTCTCATGGACGGTCGTTTGTGCGACAGTCGCTGGTGGGCGCGGTCATTGACCGGTGGCACAGCGCTGGCGTCGTGATGAGTCTCCGCTCACCCTCACGGTCGTCCCTCGTCATGGCGCGATAGGCGTGGATCGCTACGAGGGGCACCGTGGGGCTGGGCGCCCAACCCATGCGCCCGTGTCGAGCATCCGGAAGCGGTGCGGACTACGGCTGACGGATCGAGGGACGGCCCGTCCTCGTGTCGTGCTCGGCGAGCTGGGCGGGCCGCCGGCGCCGCCGCGACATCAGGCCGTGGGGGCGAGCTGGAGGACGGAGGCGGATGAAGCGCCTCCTAGAGGGCCGTGCTCTCAGACGTGTGTGAGGCGTCGAAGCCGGTCGTCCGGATGGGCCGAGCCGGGACTCCGGCCACGATGGTGTTCGCCGGGACGTCTCTGGTGACCACTGCGCCAGCTCCGACGATCGCGCCGTCGCCGATGGTCACCCCGGGCACGACGGTGACTGAGGCGCCGAGCCAGACTCTGCGCCCGATCGTGACGGGCGCCGGCGTCATGTCGGCTCGCCGTGCAGGGTCGACGGCGTGGTTGAGGGTGACGATGGTGCTTCCGTGGCCAATGAGTGTGCCGTCACCGATGGTGATCCCTCCGGCGTCCTGGAACCGGCAGCCCATGTTGATGAAGACGCCGGCGCCAAGCGTGAGGTTCTTGCCGAACTCACAGTAGAACGGCGGGAAGAGAGTTACGGACTCATCGAGCGTCTGCCCGGTCAGCCGGGTGAGAAGAGAGCGGACCTCCTCCGGAGTCCGGTAACCGCTGTTGAGCTCTGCGACCACGTGCAGCGCCTCCTGGGCGGCGCGGTGCATGAAGGCATGCTCATCCGAGCCTGCCTGGATGACGGACCCGCGGGCGACGTGCTCGATGAAGCCTTGCAGTTCCATCATCGCTCCTGTTCTGCCGAGCCTGCGCGGGGTCGAGGCTCATCGGTGCTGGACCCGGTGACGGCCGGGTCAGCCGCCCAAGAGGCGAGTAGGCGCAGGCGCTCGGCCGACGGCGAGCCGGGCTCGGCCGTGTAGACCATGAGTACCTGGCCGGGCTCGGCGGTGATGGCGAGTTCCTCGTACGCCAGAGTGAGCTCGCCGACCACGGGGTGGTGGAAGCGCTTGGTGCCAGACCCGTGGCTGCGCACGTCGTGCGCGCCCCACAGTCGACGGAAGGTCTCGCTGCGCGTCGACAGTTCCCCGACCAGATCTTGGAGGCTCTTGTCGTGCGGGTCGCGGCCTGCCTCTGCGCGCATGATCGCTACGCACATCTCGGCGAACAGGTCCCAGTCCGGATAGAACTCGCGGGCCGCGGGATCGAGGAACTGGAATCGCGCGAGGTTCGGCGTGCGGCCGCCGTCGCCGATCACGGGGGAGTAGAACGCGCGGCCGAGGTCGTTGGTCGCCAGCACGTCCTGGCGCTGGTCACGGACGAAGGCGACGCCCTCGGTGATCGCTGCCAGCGCCCACTGCAGGCTCGGGCGCGGTGGTGCTGGCCGGGTCGTGCGTCGACGCGGACGACCGGACGAGGGGACGCCGTCTGCTGCACGGGCGAGGTCCAACAGGTGCGCGCGCTCGGTGTCGTCGAGCTGTAGCGCCCGCGCGACGGCGTCGAGCACGGACGCCGACGCGCCGCCGATCGCCCCGCGCTCGAGCTTGGCGTAGTACTCGACGCTCACGCCGGCCAGGACGGCAACCTCACTGCGGCGCAGGCCCGGCACGCGACGGTTCGTGCCGCTGACGACGCCAACAGACTCGGGGGTAACTTTCGCGCGCCGGGAGACGAGAAACTCGCGCACATCCGCTCGGTTGTCCATGCCTTCGACGGTAAGCCGAACGCGGCCGTCGAGGAAGGCCGTGCCGTGGGGTGTACTGCCGGTACACCCCACGACAGGCACTCCCACACTCCGAGGATCAGGCACACGATGGGACTATCCATCCAGAGAAGGAGAACCTCATGCGCGGCGTGATCATGCACGGCCCCGGCGACGTCCGGGTCGAGGACCGTGACGACCCGACGATCGTCGACCCGACCGACGCGGTCATCCGGCTGGCAGCAACCTGTATCTGCGGCTCCGACCTGTGGCCCTACCGCGGTGCCGACCCCGTGGACCACGCGACGATGGGCCACGAGTACGTCGGCGTGGTGGAGGAGGTCGGCGCCGAGGTCACCACCGTCAAGCCCGGCGACTTCGTCGTGGGTTCGTTCGTCATCTCCGACGGCACCTGCGAGATCTGCCGCGCCGGCTTCCCGTCCAGCTGCGTGCACCGCATTTTCGTGGACGGTGCGATCGGCACCCAGGCAGAGAGGGCCCGGATCCCGTTCGCCGACGGCACGCTCGTCGCGACCCCCGGCCAGCCGGACCCCGACCTGATCCCGCACCTGCTCGCCGCTTCTGACGTCCTGGGCACCGGCTGGTTCGCTGCCGTCGCCGCCCAGGCTGGGCCGGGCAAGACCGTCGCCGTGGTCGGCGACGGTGCCGTCGGACTCATGGGTGTCCTCGCGGCCAAGCAGCTCGGCGCTGAGCGGATCATCGCCATGTCCCGCCACAAGGACCGCCAGGACCTCGCGCGCCACTTCGGCGCCACAGACATCGTCGAGGAGCGTGGGGACGCCGGCGTGGCCCGCGTCAAGGAGCTCACCGGCGGGCTCGGCGCCCACTCGGTCATCGAGGCCGTCGGCACCCAGGAGTCGATGGTTCAGGCCATCAGCTCGGCCCGACCGGGCGGGAACGTCGGCTTTGTCGGCGTCACGCACGACGTCCAGCTGCCCGGCGAGCTGCTCTTCTTCTCCCAGGTACAGGTCCTCGGTGGCCCCGCCCCCGTCCGCCGCTTCCTGCCCGAGCTCATCCAGCTCATCTGGGACCGCGCGATCGACCCGGGCAAGGTCTTCGACCTCACCCTCCCGCTCGAGCGGGCAGCCGAGGGTTACAAGGCCATGGACGAGCGCCGCGCCACCAAGGTGCTGCTGACCCTGTGACCACCGTCTGCCTGTCTGCCCCGTCCACGTCGGCAGGCAGGCAGGCGGTCGACCCAGGAGGACCGCGATGCGCGCATCCGCAACCCGCAGCACCCCGATCTGGCTCGTCACCGCGCTCCTCGCCGTAGCGACGTCGGCCTGCACGAGCCAGCCCACCCAGCCCGCCGCAACCGATGACAGGACGGACATCGTGAGCACACCCACGACCCCGGCACCCGAGCCGACACCCCACAGCGTCGGCACCACCATCCGGCTCACCATCGGCGACACCACCATCGACGGCGAGCTGTGGGACAACCCGGCCGGACGCGACCTCGTCGCTCGCCTGCCCCTGACGCTCACGTTCAGCGACTACAACGCCGTCGAGAAGACCGCGCGCCTCCAATCGGCCCAGACCATGAACGGTATGCCCGCCGGCGACGACCCCAACCCTGGCGAGATCGGCTGGTACGCGCCATCGTCGGACCTGGTCCTGTACTACGGCGACGTCGGCCACTGGGACGGCATCGCCCGCCTGGGGACGTTCGACGCACGTGGGATCACCCTGCTCGCCGACGGTCCGGCCGACGTCGCCGTCTCGATCACGCTCAGCGACCGCTGACCGACAGACACACCGACACGAGAGGAAGACACCCATGAGGTTCACCCGAAGCGGCGGCCGGACCGGCGCCGGACCGCAGGAATGGTTCACCGGCACGGTCTATATCGACGGAATCCGCAATCCTGATGATCAGTCCGCCGTGGGGTGCGCCCACGTGCGGTTCTCCCCGGGCGCACGGACGGCATGGCACCACCACCCCAAGGGGCAGACGCTGTACGTGACCGACGGCATCGGTTACGTCGCCACTCGCGGCAGCGAGGTCCGTGAGATCCGGCCCGGGGACGTCGTCTACATCGAACCCGGTGAGGAACACTGGCACGGCGCCGCACCCGATCGATTCATGGCACACGTCGCGATTCAGGAGGCTGACGAGCACGGCCAGGTCGTGACCTGGCTCGAGCACGTCCCCGACGCGGACTACCAGCGACGCTGACTCTCTCCCGTCCTGAGGGCGGCAGCTGAACTCGCAGCAGGACGACCGTCGACCGGGGCCGCCGGCGGCTCAGGCCTCGATACCGACCCGTCGGGCACTCTCGGCCCAGATCGCCTCGACAACGCCGAGGTCGTCCTGCTGCGGGTTGGGTCGCTTGGGCAGCCTGCGGCGCTCGTCGTAGTACGTGCCCGACTGCCACGTCACACCCGGTGTGCCGTCCATGGCCCAGATGAGGTTGTCGGCGCCGAAGTCGGGCGTCGACAGCAGTCGGGCAAGGGGGCTCTTGTAGATGAGCTTCATCATCGCGTTGCCGATCTCCTTGCCGAAGTTCGACGCGATGTTGCCCGGATGCAGCGCGACAGTGCTCAGTCCCTGGTCGTGATAGCGGGCGTGCAAGCCCTTGGCGAACAAGATGTTGGCGAGCTTGGAGTCCCCGTACGCCTTCATCGTCTTGTACCTGCGGGTGGCGTCGAGATCGGCCAGGTCGAGCTTGCCGAACGCGTGCGCTCCGACGCTGGACGTGTTGACCACGGTGGCGCCGCTGGCCACGAGCACGTCAAGCAGCAGATTGGTGAGCAGGAACCCGGCGTAGTGGTTCACCTGCATGGTGCGCTCGTTGCCGTCCACGGTGACCATCCGCTCGGCGAACACTCCGCCGGCGTTGTTCGCCAGCACGTTGATCGTGTCGGTCCGGTCACGGATGTGCGCCGCGAGGGCGCGAACATCATCGAGGCGCTCGAAGTCCGCCACGAGAACCTCCGCCCCCAACGGGCCAGCGACAGCCTCAAGCTTGTCGCGGCGCCTGCCAACCAGCAGGAGCCGATCACCCCGCGGTGCGAGCTTCCTCGCGGCGGCAGCGCCGATTCCATCCGACGCGCCGGTGATGACGATGGTGCGCTGAGCCATGTGATGACCTCCCGATAGTCAAGTATTTCCGACATGCTACGTCACTAGTGACACCGTGTGTCAAGCGTGCGCCTGTGCGATAGGCTACTCGTCATGACGTCCCCTGCCACCTCAGAGTCGTTGCGCGATCGGACGCGACGTGCGGTGCAGCAAGAGCTCACGGGGGCCGCCATCACCCTGTTCGCCGCGCGCGGCTTCGACGCCGTCACCGTCGACGAGATCGCGGAAGCCGCAGGCATGTCCCGCCGCAGCTTCTTCCGATACTTCGCGAGCAAGGACGAGGTCGTCCTCGCCAAGGTCGCCCGTCAGGGTGAGCAATTCGTGGCGGCCCTCGCCGAGAGGCCCGACGACGAACCGGCCTGGACGGCGCTGCGACGCATGTTCGACGGTGCCGTCGCTCTCGGCGACGACCCCAGCCAGGGGCACCACGCGAGCGAGTGGGACAAGATCATCGGATCCTCTGACGCACTGCGCGCCGGCTACCTCCAGCGCATGCAACGCGCACAAGACCTTGTCGTCGAGGAACTGGACCGCCGCGAACAACGACGAGGCAACCCGTCGTGGGAACCCCTCACCTCAGCAGCCCTCGTTGCCACCGCTTTCGCCGCCCTGCTCACCGCCCACGCCCACGCCCAGTCCCACGGCGCCTCGCTCGGCAGATGCCTCGACGCGGCGATGCACGCCATCGCGCTTGAGACGCAAGCAACCCTCTAAGCCTCGATCCACCGAT
>NZ_DCYC01000011.1:20005-34391 GCF_002330965.1 Arsenicicoccus sp. UBA2120 | reverse complement strand
CGGCGCCCGCGATCGGCCTGACCGATGCGCTCGCTCTGGCGCTGCTCGCGACGCAGCTCCTTGAGCTCACGGCGCTTGCGGGCGCTGCGCTTGGCGCCGAGGGACATGAGCCACAGGCCCAGGGCCAGGGCGATGGCGGACAGGACGCCGATGAAGAAGATCAGCGTGGGGGACAGGCTGACGGAGTTGCCGAGCAGGTCCCAGCTGATCTTGGCGCCCGACGTGGGCAGTCCGTAGACCGCGAGGACCCCCGCCGCGAGGGCGGCGAGGACGAGAAGGAGACCGAGGACGACCATGGTGATGCTCCTGACGATGGGGGGCCGGGGCGGGTGGTGCCAGGCCGGAGGTCTGGACCGTTGGTGGTGCACGGCGAGGATTCGTGCAGCAGGCTACGCGACCTCGGGTGCCGTGCGGGAGTATTCAGGTCAGCTCTGTCGACGTCCGGTGGTGGCTCAGCGTCGTCACGACCCCCGACAGCAGACGCCTGGCGGCGCCCTTGTCGAGCGGTTCGTTGCCGTTGCCGCACTTGGGGGACTGCACGCACGACGGGCAGCCCGCCGGGCAGGCGCACGCCGTGATGGCGTCGAGCGTCGCCGAGAGCCAGGCCTCGGCGCGGTCGTAGCCCCGCTCGGCGAACCCGGCCCCGCCGGGGTGCCCGTCGTAGACCAGGATCGTCGGCAGCCCGGTGTCAGGGTGCAGCGCGGTCGAGACGCCACCCACGTCCCAGCGGTCCGCGGTGGCGACGAGGGGCAGCATGCCGATCGCGGCGTGCTCTGCGGCGTGCGTCGCCCCGGGGATCATCAGCGCCTCGACCCCCAGCCCGGCGAGCCACTCCTCCGTCATCGTCCACCACACCCCGCGGGTGCGCAGCACGGACTCGGGCAGGTCCAGCGGGTGCTCGCCGAGCACCTCCCCGGAGGGCAGCCGCCGCAGGAAGGACGTGACCCGGGAGCGCACCGCGACGCTGCCGAAGCACAGCCGCAGGTCGTCGCCCAGGTCGACGTGGCGGTCCTCGGAGAGCAGGTCGAAGGCCGAGTCGGACCGCGCCGTGGTGGTCCAGCCGGGATCGCCCTGGACGACCAGGGCGCAGGACTGGTCCAGGTCCAGCTCGGTCACCACGTGGGGGCGGCCCTGGTGGAGGTAGACCGCGCCCGCGTGCACCTGGCGCTGGGCGGCGGAGTGGTCCACCGTCCCGAGGACGGCTCCCGAGCGGCGCTCGACGATCGAGACGACGGGCTCGCCGGAGCCGCGCAGAGACACGTGGTCGTGAGCGCGGTCGGGCCTGGCCCAGTACCACCCGCCGTTGGGACGGCGGCGCAGGACACCGCGCCGCGTGAGGGTGTCGAGCAGCCCGGGCATCGTGGGCCCGAAGGTCGCGACGTCGTCCAGGGTGATCGGCAGCTCGGCCGCGGCCGCCGCCAGGTGGGGGGCGAGGACGTAGGGGTTGTCCGGGTCCACCACGGTCGCCTCGAGGGACCGGTCGAAGATCGCCTCGGGATGCGTGACCAGGTAGGTGTCGAGGGGGTCGTCGTCGGCGACGTAGACCGCCAGCGCCTCGCGCCCCGAGCGCCCAGCCCGCCCGGCCTGCTGCCACAGCGACGCGAACGTCCCGGGCCACCCGCACAGCAGCACGGCGTCCAGGCCGGAGACGTCGATGCCCAGCTCGAGGGCGTTCGTGGCGGCGAGCCCCATGATGCTGCGGTCCCGCAGGGCGCGCTCGAGCTCACGTCGCTCCTCGGGCAGGTAGCCGCCGCGGTAGGCCGCGACCCGCCCGTCGCGCCCGTGGCGCATCGACCGGGTCGCCTCGGCGAGGACCTCCACCCCCTTGCGAGAGCGGGCGAACGCGACGGTCTGGGTGCCGTCGTCCACCAGCCGAGCCAGCAGGTCCGCGCTCTCGGACAAGGCCGAGCGTCGCGAGACCGCCGACCCGTCGCTCGGGCCCTCCGGGGGCACCGCGGCGCCGTGCTCGTCCAGCAGCGGCGGCTCCCACAACGCGAAGGACATCGGCGCGCGCGGCGAGCCGTCCTCGGTGACGGCGACGCAGGGCAGGCCGGTGAGGCGGCCCGCGTGCGCGGCCGGGTCCGCGACCGTGGCGGAGGCCAGCACGAACGTGGGGTCGGCGCCATACCGGGCCGCCACGCGCCGCAACCGGCGCAGGACCGCGGACAGGTGGGCCCCGAACACCCCGCGGTAGATGTGGCACTCGTCCACCACGACGTAGCGCAGCGCGCGCAGGAAGGGCGCCCAGCGCTCGTGCCTGGGCAGCAGGGAGTGGTGCAGCAGGTCGGGATTGGTGAGGACGTAGGCCGCGTGCTCGCGGATCCAGCCTCGCTCGTCGGCCGGGGTGTCCCCGTCATAGGTCGCGGCCCGCAGCCCCGGGAGACCCAGCGCGGTCAGGCGGGCGAGCTGGTCGGCGGCCAGCGCCTTGGTGGGCGACAGGTAGAGGGCGGTCGCCCCGCGCCCCGACGGGGCCTCGGTGCCGTCCAGCACGGCGG
Organism: Arsenicicoccus sp. UBA2120; assembly: GCF_002330965.1. Classification (NCBI taxonomy): domain Bacteria; kingdom Bacillati; phylum Actinomycetota; class Actinomycetes; order Micrococcales; family Intrasporangiaceae; genus Arsenicicoccus; species Arsenicicoccus sp. UBA2120. The sequence continues at coordinate 31,896 of NZ_DCYC01000011.1, read as the reverse complement.
TGAGCGCGGGCAGCAGGTATCCCAGCGACTTGCCGGACGCCGTGCCTGTCGCGAGGACGGTGTGCTGACCGACGCGGGCGTGCTCGGCCGCCTCGGCCTGGTGGCTCCAGAGGCGGTCGACCCCGGCCCCCTGCCAGGCTGCGGCTACGGCCGGGTGGACCCAGGAGGGCCAGTCCGCGGTGCGCGCCTCCCGCTCCGGCAGCACCTCGACGTGGCGCAGCCGCTCGACCCGGCCGGCCCGCGTCAGGCGGTCGAGGCTGGTGCGCGGGTCGAAGCCGCGCGGCGGAGCGCTGGGCGCGCTGGTGGCGGAGGAGGGCATCGGCACAACGGTACGCGGGGGAGGACGTCCGAATGGCGAACATCGTCACGCGCCGCGTATCAACGGTCGCGCCCCGGGTATGCCGCGGGCAACGAGGACGTGCGGCCAGCGCCGCGTCGTCTGCGGTCGAAGCCACGGCCGCCTCCGGCCCCCGCTCCGGCGGGCGACATTCCCCCGGGCCCCTGGCCTGGTCAAGGAGGACCGATGACCGTTCACCTCACCCCCACCGTGGTTCGCGACCGGGTCACCATCCGCATCACCGGCGAGCTCGACCTCGTGCAGGCCCCCCGGCTGCACGAGGCCATCGACACGGTCGTCACCGCCGGCGCGCGTCAGGTCGTCCTGGACCTGACCGATCTCGCCTTTATCGACTCCAGCGCCGTCGACACGATCGTGACTTGCCTGCGCCTCATGCGCCCCTTCGGCTGCGACCTCGGGGTCGTCGCCACCCGCGACGCCATCGTGCGGCCGTTCACCACCACCGGCACCGACCAGGTCGTCCGGCTGGTCGCCAGTGCAGCCGAGCTCGGCGAGGTCTGCGAGCTCGCCGCCGCCCGCGACCGGCGCCGCGCCGGGGCCCGCACGGCCGCAGCGCCGCGCACCAAGGCGTCCTGAGCCGGCACCACCGCGCGACTCCATCCCCGGCCCCCGGTCATCGCTGCACCCACGCCGTCGGGACCGCCATAGGGTGGCGGCCGTGACGGACCTCCGACCCGAGCCGGCGCTGGTGGCCGCCCTGCGCGCGGACCTGCAGGACCTCGACTACTCCGTCGACCGCGTGGGCGTGGCCCTCGGTCCGGTCGCGTCGGCGGCCCTGCACCGGGAGCAGCCGCTCCCCGCCCTGCGCGTCACCGCGGCCGACGACGACCCCGTGGCACTGCTCGTCCGCGCCTTCACCCTCGGCCGGCCGGTGCCCGCGGCCCGCCTGGACCAGGCGCTGCCCCGCACGCGGGTCGAGGGGCTCGTCGAGCTCGGTCTGGCACACCGGGCGGGGGACCAGGTGCAGGCCACCGTCGACCTGCGGCCCTACGGCGACGAGAGCCACACCTGGTGGGTGGTCTCCGACCTCGGCGAGCTCGCCCTCGGGCACGCCCTGCCCACCGACCACGTCCTCGGGATCGGCGGCGCCTCGACCACCCTCGCCTCGTGGACGCCTCGCCACCCGGCGGCCCGCGCCCTCGACCTCGGCACCGGGTGTGGGATCCAGGCGCTGCACCTCGCCGACCACTGCGGCGAGGTCGTGGCGACCGACCTCGCCGAGCGCGCCCTCGTGGTCGCCCGCTTCAACGCGGCCCTCAACGACCAGGAGTGGGACGTGCGCGGCGGCGACCTGCTCGAGCCGGTGGCGGGCGAGACCTTCGACCTCGTCGTCTCCAACCCGCCGTTCGTCATCACCCCGCGGGTCGCCGGCGTCCCGACCTACGAGTATCGCGACGCGGGGGCCGAGGGCGACCAGGTCGTCGAGCGGCTGGTCCGCGGCCTGCACGACCACCTCAACCCAGGGGGTCTCGCGGTGTTCCTCGGCAACTGGGAGATCCCCGTCCGCGCGACCTGGCGCGACCGCTGGGGCGGCTGGCTGGACGGCACCGGTCTGGACGCCTGGGTCGTGCAGCGCGAGGTCCAGGACCCCGCCGAGTACGCCGAGCTGTGGGTGCGCGACGGGGGCACCAGCGGCGGGCCCGAGTTCGAGCACCTCTACGCCGCCTGGCTCGACGACTTCGCGTCACGGGACGTCAGGCAGATCGGCTTCGGCGTCGTCGTGCTGCAGCGTCCGGTCTCTGACCGGCCGGCCTTCCGCGACCTGGTCGAGGTGCCGGGCCCGGTCTCCTCGCCCATGGGCCCGGTGATCGACGCGGGTATGGCGGCGCGCACCTGGCTCGCCGAGCACGACGACGCCGCGGTGCTGGGCACGGCCTGGCGGCTGGCCGACGACGTGACGGAGGAGAGGTTCGGCCGGCCCGGCGATGTCGACCCGGCGATCATCCGGGTCCGTCAGGGTGGCGGGCTCGGGGTGATGCGCACGGCCGGCACGGCGCTCGCGGCATACCTCTCCGTCGCCGACGGCACCCTCACGGCCTGCCAGGCGCTCGTCGCGATCGCGGCCCTGCTCGAGCGCGAGGTCGACGAGGTCGTCGCGGAGACGCTGCCTGTGGTGCGCGACCTGGTCAAGGACGGCCTGCTCGTGCAGACCCGCCGGGACGAGCCGGTATGCCGTCCGCCCGCCGCCTCCGCTACGGTGACCCGGACGGCGCCCCGACCTGCTAGCGACGACGAATCCGTCGCACGGGGCCGGTCAGACAGGTAGGGAAGAGACACGTGGCAACCAGCACCGGGCGCAAGCTCGTCATCGTCGAGTCCCCCGGAAAGGTCAAGTCCATCCAGGGCTACCTCGGGGACGACTACGTCGTGGAGGCCTCCATCGGCCACATCCGCGACCTGCCCAACCCCCGTGAGCTCCCCGCCGACCTCAAGAAGGGCCCCTTCGGCAAGTTCGCCGTCGACGTCGACAACGGCTTCGAGGCCTACTACGTCGTCGACGCGGACAAGAAGAAGAAGGTCACCGAGCTGCGGCGCCTGCTCAAGGACGCCCCCGAGCTCTACCTCGCCACGGACGAGGACCGCGAGGGCGAGGCCATCGCGTGGCACCTGCACGAGGTGCTGAAGCCCAAGGTCCCGGTCAAGCGGATGGTCTTTAACGAGATCACCAAGGAGGCGATCCAGCGGGCCGTCTCCACCACCCGCGACATCGACCAGGACCTGGTCGACGCGCAGGAGACGCGACGGATCCTCGACCGGCTCTACGGCTACGAGGTGTCGCCGGTGCTGTGGCGCAAGGTCCGTCAGGGCCTGTCCGCCGGGCGCGTGCAGTCCGTCGCGACGCGCATGGTCGTCGAGCGGGAGCGGCTGCGGATGGCCTTCCGCAGGGCGAGCTTCTGGGACGTCGAGGGTGACTTCGCTCCCGAGGGCGGCGGTCAGGCGTTCACCGCCCGCCTGACCGAGGTGGCGGGCCGGCGCGTGGCCCAGGGTCGCGACTTCGCCGACGACGGCACCCTCACCGCCAAGAACGTCGTGCGCCTCGACGAGGAGACCGCCCGCACCATCGCGACCTCGGTCATGGCGATCGACGTCATGGTCACCGACGTCGCCGAGAAGCCCTACACCCGGCGCCCGTCGGCCCCCTTCATCACCTCCACCCTCCAGCAGGAGGCGAGCCGCAAGCTGCGCATGAGCAGCAAGAACGCCATGCGCGTGGCCCAGCGCCTCTACGAGGGCGGCTACATCACCTACATGCGCACCGACTCGACGACGCTGTCGGAGCAGGCGCTGACCGCGGCCCGCCAGCAGGCCCGTGACCTCTACGGCGCGGAGTACGTCCCCGACAGCCCCCGCCGCTACGAGAAGAAGTCCAAGAACGCCCAGGAGGCCCACGAGGCGATCCGCCCCGCCGGCGACCGCTTCCGCACGCCCGCGCAGGTCGCCGGGCAGCTGCGAGGCGAGGAGTTCGCGCTCTACGAGCTGATCTGGAAGCGCACGGTCGCCTCGCAGATGGCCGACGCGCGGGGCTCCACCGCCACCGTCCAGCTGGGCGGCGAGCTCGCCGACGGACGCCGCGTGACCTTCGCCGCCAGCGGCACGGTGATCACGTTCCGGGGCTTCCTCGCGGCATACGAGGAGGGCCGGGACGAGGAGGAGGCCGCCGCCCGCGCGGCCGCCGACGAGGAGCGTCGCCTGCCCAAGCTGTCGGTGGGCGTCGCCCTGGACACGCTGCGCTCGGAGGCCGAGGGGCACGAGACCAAGCCGCCGGCGCGCTACACCGAGGCGACGCTGGTCAAGGCCCTCGAGGAGAAGGGCATCGGTCGTCCGTCGACCTATGCCGCGACCGTCGGCACCATCCAGGACCGCGGCTACGTCCGCACCCGCGGGTCGGCGCTGATCCCGACCTGGCTGGCGTTCGCGGTGACGCGCCTGCTCGAGGAGCACTTCACCGAGCTCGTCGACTACGACTTCACCGCCGACATGGAGGAGAGCCTCGACCAGATCTCCCGCGGCGACCTGGGCCGGGTCCAGTGGCTGCGCCGCTTCTACTTCGGCGACGAGACGCGCGACATCGAGGGCCTGTCCGAGCTCGTCGAGGACCTCGGCGAGATCGACGCCCGCGCGATCTCGACCATCCCCCTCGGCGACGGGATGGTCGTCCGCGTGGGTCGATACGGGCCGTATGTCGAGGAGGTCCTCCCCTCCGGCGTCGACCCGGTCACCGGCGAGGTGGTCGACGGTGCCGAGGTCCCTGCCACACCCCGGCGAGCCACCATCACCGACGACCTCGCCCCGGACGAGATGACCCCCGACAAGGCGCGCGAGCTGCTCGAGCTGGCCTCCGACGACGGGCGCGAGCTGGGGCAGGACCCCGAGTCGGGGCGCGCGATCGTGGCCCGGTCGGGGCGCTACGGCCCCTATGTCACCGAGGTGCTCTCCGACGAGGAGGCCGAGCTCAAGGGCAAGGCCAAGATCAAGCCGCGGACCGCCTCGCTGTTCAAGGACATGGACCTCGGCACGATCGAGCTCGACGCCGCCCTGCGGCTGCTGTCCCTGCCCCGCGTGGTCGGCACCGACGCGGAGGGCGTCGAGATCACCGCGCAGAACGGCCGCTACGGTCCGTACCTCAAGAAGGGCACCGACTCACGCTCGCTCGAGACCGAGCAGCAGCTCTTCGACATCACCCTGGACGAGGCGCTCGCGATCTATGCCCAGCCCAAGCAGCGCGGCCGTGGCGCGGCCAAGCCACCGCTGAAGGAGCTCGGCGAGGACCCCGTGTCCGGCAAGGCCGTGGTCGTCAAGGACGGTCGCTTCGGCGCCTACGTCACCGACGGCGAGACCAACGCGACCCTGCGCAAGGACGACGACATCGAGACCCTCACGCCTGAGCGGGGGTTCGAGCTGTTGGCCGAGAAGCGCGCCAAGGGCCCGACGACCCGCAAGCGCGCCGCCAAGAAGGCACCGGCCAAGAAGCCGGCGAAGAAGGCACCCGCCAAGAAGGCGGCCGCGAAGTCCACCACGGCCAAGAAGGCGGCGCCGCGGGCCGAGTGACCGCGCCGGACGTCCGCGGGGCGATGACCGCCCCCGGACGTCCGCGCGTCGGGCGACCGTCCGAGGCGACCGTCCGAGGCGACCGTCCGCGGCGCCGGTCCGCGATGTCCCGGGCTGCCCCGTGACCTAGGGTTGCTCGGATGAAGCCCCGAGCCCCCCTCGGCCCCCTCGCCGTCGCGGCGACCCTCGCCCTGAGCCTCGCCGCATGCGGTGGCGGGACCACGACGTCAGCGACCTCCACGACCTTGGCCGGCACGTCCACGACCACCCAGGGCGTGACCCCTACCTCCGACCCGTCCTCCCCGACGTCCAGCGCCGCCACCAGCTCGGCGTCGGCCGCGACGAGCACCCCGACCGCCCCCACGTCGGCAGGTTCGTCCACCGCGACCTCCACCCGGGCCACCACCAGCGGCGGCGGGATCGCGCCCGCCCCCACCGCGACGGTCGGGACGACGGAGTTCTGCTCGACGCTGCGGAGCGCCGACTACCGGCCCACCGACCTGACCACGCTGCCGACGGGCTCGGTGCAGGACACCGTGGGTGAGGTGGTGGAGCGTCAGGAGCGGCTGGCCTCCGTGCTGACCCCTGCCGAGCTGACGGCCGACTGGCAGACGACCACGGGGGCGTTCGACGCCATCGCCCAGCGCGTCAGCGACTCCGGCAAGGACGCCGCGGTCGCGGGCATCGTCGAGACCGAGCTGGCGAGGGTGGCCCCCGCCCGCGAGCGCGTGCTCGAGGCCGCTGCCGCCTGCCGCTGATCGGTCGGGCCGCCCGAGACCGGTGCAGGTCCGGTGTCAGATCTGACCAGCAACCTGCACCGATCCCGGCCCTGATCCCGGCCCTGATCCCAGCGCCGCGTCCAGGTCGGCGACCAGGTCGCGCACGCCCTCCAGCCCCACCGACAGGCGCAGCACGTCCGCGTGCGGCCGGGCCTCGGCGGCGACCGGCCGGTGCGTGAGCGACGCCGGGTGCTGGATCAGGCTGTCGACCCCGCCGAGCGAGACGGCGTGGGTGATGAGGCGGGTGCGCGAGACGGCGGCCGCAGCGGCGTCATACCCACCGCGCACGGCGAACGCGACCATCGCCCCTGGCCCGGCCAGCTGCCGACCGAGCAGCCCCAGCGGGTCCTGGCCCGGCAGCCCGGGGTAGTGCACGCGTTCCACGGCCGGGTGCCCGGCCAGGTGCTCGGCGATGACCTGCGCGGACTCCTGCTGAGCACGCACCCGCACCGGCAGGGTCTGCAGCCCGCGATGGAGCAGGTATGCCGACAGCGGGTGCACCAGGCCCCCCGTGAGCGCGCGCACCGAGCGCAGGCGGCGGGCCCAGTCCGGCGTCGTCGCGACCATGCCGGCGATGACGTCGCCGTGGCCGCCGAGGTACTTCGTGGCGGAGTGCATGACGAGGGTCGCTCCGTGGCGGCGGGGCTGCTGCAGCACGGGGGTGGCGAAGGTGTTGTCGACGAGCACGGGCACCCCGCCCGCCTGGCGCACGACGTCCTCGAGGTCCAGGAGCTCGAGGGTGGGGTTGGCGGGGGTCTCGACGAGGACGAGTCCGGTCTCGGAGGTGATGGCGTCGCCGATCGTGCCGGCGTCGGCCCAGGTGACGGTCGTGCCGAGCAGCCCGTGGTCGAGCAGGTGGTCGGTCCCGCCGTAGAGCGGGCGGACGGCCACGACGTGCGGCGTCCCCGCGCTGACCGCGGCGAGCAGGCAGGCGGCCAGGGCGGCCATGCCGCTCGCGAACGCCACGGCCTCCTCGCACCCCTCGAGCGCGGCGACGGCCTCCTCGGCACGGGCGACCGTGGGGTTCCACAGCCGTTGGTAGACGAGGGTGTCGCCCGGCCCGGGACGCCCGCCGGTCGCGAGGTTCTCGTAGCTCGCGCCACCGGCGTCGACGTCGGGGACCGGGTTGGTCGTCGAGAGGTCGATCGGGGGCACGTGCACCCCCAACCCGGTCAGGTCCTCCCGGCCTCCGTGGACCGCGAGGGTGTCGGGTCGGCCGGCTCGGTCGGCTGGGTCAGCATCGGGTCGGGTGTGCGGGGTGGGCATGGTGGTCCTCCTGGACTGCGTCGTTGCAGCGGGCCCGTTCGTGGCGGGCCGCTCCTCCAGGGTATGCCGGGCCGCACGCTCACCGGCGCTGGGGCGTCCGAGGCGGCGATCCTCCGGTCATCGGCTCCATCCGCAGGAGATCGATCAGCCACGGCCGGGTGTCGAGCACCGGTGCCACTGCCAGGCCAGGGTGAGGAGGGGCAGCAGCAGGCCTGCTGGCCCGGCCACCAGCGCCGGCCCCAGCATCGCCAGCAGCGCGGTCTCGTAGCCCCGCGCGACGCCCAGCGCACCGGCCGGCGCGAGCCCGAACGGCGTCGGGATCATCACCGACATCAGCTCGAGGTCGACCGGCCGCGAGCCGGCGAGCAGCGAGGCCGTCGCCGACAGCACCAGGGCCGGAGCCGTCCACCAGGACAGGCCCACGGCCAGGACGGCGAGCACGCTCCACGCGCAGGCGACCAGGACCGGACCGGCCAGGTGGGCCAGGCGGACGGCGTCGTCGGGCAGCGGCAGGTCGCGGCGCAGGCCGCTGGACTGCGCCCAGGCGACCAGCCCCTCGCCGACGGAGCGCGTGAGCACGGCGGCACCCAGACCCAGGGCGGGGAGGGCGACGACGGGCGGGGCGAGCGCCGCCAGCAGGACGCCGGCGACGAGCAGAGGTATGCCGAGGAGCAGCCGATCGCCTTGTCGCCGCACGCGCTCCAGGTCCCGCAGCAGGAGCGCAGCCACGCCGGTGCCCCTGCCTCGACGTGACGGGAACGACCCACGAGCCCCGAGGCGCGCCCGCGCTGACCGGTTCATCGCGGCGCTCGCGTCCATCATCAGCACGGAATGGTGTGCGGCCGAGGCGCTCTCGCCGGCGCGACGCAGCTCGACCCCGTCGACGCGGTCGATGCGGCGGTCGGCGAGGACGAGCAGCGCGAGGGCGATGAGCAGGCAGAGGACGAGGAGCCCGACCGCCAGGATCGGTGCGGTGATCGATGCTCCGACTGTCGCAGCCCCGCCCGGGCCGAGCATCGTTGCCAGCCGGGCGATCCCGGCGCAGAGCACGCCGATGAGCCCGAGGGTCAGGGGGACTCGCGCGGCCCACCGGCGCGTTCGCGGATCCGACTGCGCGGCAGCGACGGTCGCGACCACGAGCAGCGCGGCCACCGCACCGACGGGGACTCCCCAGGTCACTGCGGACGGCAGGACCGGGAGGCCCGCCGTCGCGAGCACCGTTGAGCCGCAGAGGGATCCGAGCGCAGCAGCCCCGATCGCCGTGGCCCACAGTCGTCCTCGCAGGACGGGGCGGCGAGGCGCGGGCCCCGACAACAGCCAGGTCAGCTGCGCCGCACCGGCGCCGACGGGCCCGAATCCGACGGCCAGCCGGGCGATCCCGGCCAGGGCCAGCAGGCCGAGGGCCACGGCCGCGACCGCCCCGCCGCCGTGCACGCAGGCGGCCCCGGTGCACGTGCCGCGTGCCATGAGGTCGCTCCACCCGCTGGCCGTCATCACGGCGAGCATCGCGAGTGCCAGCGCCCACATGTAGATCTCGGTGAAGGCCCCGCCCGGCTCGCCGTGCGCCCGCCGCGCGCGAGCGAGGTAGGCAGCCGCCTCAGACGTCACCGTGCAGCTCCACCACGCGGGCTCCGGACCGGGAGACGAGGCCCGCGTCGTGCGAGGCCATCAGGATGCTGCGGCCCGAGGCTGCCTGCGCCGCAAGGTGGTCCGCCAGCCACGACCGCCCGTCCGCGTCCAGGCGTTGCTCCGGCTCGTCCAGGACGAGCAGCGACCAGGGGCGCACCAGCGCCACGGCGAGCGACAGCCGCCTGCGCTGCCCGCTCGACAGCGTCCAGGGCACCTGGTCGGCGGCGTGCTCGATGCGGAGCTCGGCCAGCGCGGCGTCCACCAGCTCGTCCGGGTCGGGCACGCCGTGGGCCCGGGCCAGCACGTCCAGGTGCTCCAGGACGGTCACGTCGGGATAGAAGCCGGCGTCGTCGAGGATCGCGCACACCGCGCGCCGCACCTCAGGGTCCTGGTCGCGCAGCGGAGCCCCGTCGAGCGTCACGGTCCCCGCGTCGGAGGACTCGGTGCCGAGCAGGCACCTCAGCAGGGTGGTCTTGCCGACGCCGTTGGGGCCGACCAGCGCCACGACCTCACCGGCGCCCACCTCCAGCGACAGGTCCGTGACGACGGGGCGTCCGGCATACGACTTGCGCAGTCCTTGGGCGTGGACCCGGGCCGGCCCGCCGTCCGGCAGCCGCACCGGATCGTGATCGCTCATGCCCTGTGCGACTCGCTCGGGTCGGCCCGGGTTCCGGCGTCCTGCGGATCGGCGCACGATCGTCGGCGCAACGGGCTTGACCCTCACGCGACGTGAGGCGCCACGGTGGTCCCATGACCGCGACGACAATGGGACTCATACAGTCCCTCACCGTGGGCCAGGTGGCCGAGACCTATGGCGTGACGGTGCGAACCCTGCACCACTACGACCAGATCGGCCTGCTGAGCCCGAGCGAGCGCAGCCACGCGGGGTACCGCCTCTACACGGCGGAGGACCTCGAGCGGCTGCAGCACGTCGTCGTCTACCGGCGGCTCGGCTTCTCCCTCGAGGAGGTCGCCGAGCTGCTGGCCGACGTCGAGGCTCGCGGTGGCGAGGGGGCTGCGGAGCACCTGCGTCGTCAACGCGCAGCGGTCATGTCCCGGCTCGACGAGATGCGCGATCTCGTGCGTGCCATCGACAACGCACTGGAGAGAACCATGACCAAGAAGCCAGCCACGAGCGAGGACCTCAAGGAGATCTTCGGCAAGGGATACAACGAGGAGTACCAGGCCGAGGCCGAGCAGCGCTGGGGGGACACCCCGCAGTGGCAGCAGAGCCGGGAGCGCCAGTCGTCCATGACCGCGGAGGACTGGGCGAGAGTCAAGGCCGAGACCGAGACCCTGGAGCGCGATCTCGCGGGTGCGGTGGCGGCGGGGGAGCCCTCCGACGGCGACGTCGCGGCGGCCCTGGCCGAGCGCCACCGGGCGAGCATCGAGCAGCACTACGACTGCCCACACGCGTTCCAGGTGAAGCTGGCGGAGATGTACCTTGCCGACCCGCGCTTCACCCAGCACTACGAGGACCTGCAGCCGGGTCTGGCGCAGTGGCTCCACGACGCGATTGTGACCAACGCCGCGCGGCACGGCGCCTGATCGCCGGCTCGTCGTGCCCACGGGCGGGCCGTTCCCTGCGGGGAGCGGCCCGCCTCGCGTCGTCCCGGGCAGCACCTCGTGGTGGATCCCGTATGTCGTGACGCGGGTGACCTCTCGCGGGGAGCCGCACAGATCTGCCCCGTTTGGTGTGATATCGGCCGAAAAGTCCGTATCGTTGATGCCGTCCGCCGGCTGCCGAACTCTCCCCACGCGTCCCGCGGGCTCACACGGAAGGGCACCACGTGCACCACGACCAGACGTCTCGCGCCCGTCGCCGACGCGCGCTCACCCTCGGTCTCGCCGTCGGGATCACGTCCCTCGGCGCCGTCTCCCCAGCGGTGGCGGGTGCTGCTCCCTCCCTGTCCGCGGTCGACGTGCAGGTCGAGCCGGCCAGGCCCGACCCGTCGAGGACGCCCAAGCCGCCCAAGCCCCCGAAGACGAAGGACCCGAAGCCCCCGAAGCCGCCCAAGACCAAGGAGCCGAAGCCCCCCAAGCCGACGAGGACGCCGCGGCCGCCGAGGGCGACCCCGACCATCCCGCCCGCGCCGCCGACGACCCAACCGTCCCCGACGCAGCCGCCGACGTCGCGCCCCACCACGCCGCGACCGCAGCCGACCAGCCCGTCGCCGCGGCCACCGGCCCCGCCGAGCACCACCTCGGCACCGCGCCCGCCGGCCCCGCCGAGCACCACCTCGGCACCGCGCCCGCCTGCCCCGCCGAGCACCACCTCGGCCCCGCGGCCACCGGCACCCTCAAGCACCATCCCCGCGCCGCAGCGTCCGAGCGTCCCCGTTCCCGCACCCGGGACCACGTCACCCACCGCGCTGCCGCCCGCCGTCCCGGTGGCCCCGGGCACTCCGGGCGCCCCCGTCACGAGCCTCGCCATCAACCCGGCGAGCCCGATCGCGGCGGCCGCTGCGGCCGCGGCCGTCGCCGCGAACGGGACGACCAGCGCGACCGGCGAAGCCGGCGAGGCCGGCACCGCGACAGCCACCGCCTCCGTCGGCGCAGCCTCGACCACGCCCGGTCAGCCGAGCCCGAACGCCGAGTCCACCACGGCGACCGCCGCACCGGGCGGCTCCGGGGGCAGCTCCGGTGGCTCGCGGGGCCTGGCGGCCGGCGTGTTCCAGGACCCGAGCGACAACGTCGGCCGGGTCGGCGCCTTCTGGGCCGCGCTGGTGGCCGTGATCTCCAGCTGCGTCATCTATCTCCGCCGCCGCAACGAGCGTCTCCAGCCTCTCACCTGACCTGACCTGACCTGA
>NZ_DCYC01000011.1:0-19928 GCF_002330965.1 Arsenicicoccus sp. UBA2120 | reverse complement strand
CTGACCTGACCTGACCTGACCAGGCCCTCGCCTGTCCGCCCCCGCCCATCGCCTCACCGTCTGGACGCCGGTCGACCCCCAAGGACCTCACGCATGGCTCTCCTCCGCCCCGGGCTGCCCCGCCGCGCCTCGGCCCGCTCCTCCTCCCGCTCCGTCAGTCGGCCGGGCCGCCGTTCCTCAGCCAGCTCCGCTCAGCGGCCCGCGGCCGGTCGACCCGTCGGCATGGTTCCGGTGGTGCTGCTCGGCACCGCCGGGCTCCTCTCCGTGGGCGCGCTGGCCGGGGCCGGCACGTCTCCGACGCCGGAGACCCAGGAGCGCGCATCCCGGGTCGTGAGCGCCGACCTCGCCGCGCACACCCCCGCGGCGCCCACCACGGAGGCCGCAGTCCCCGCCGGCGCTGCCACTCCCAGCCCGGCCCTGGAGCTCGGGACGGACTCGCTCGCCGTGCCCACGGGCGCGGCGGCCGGGGTCGCTCCGACCGCGTCGGCCCCCGCCACCACCGCTCCGGCCCCGACCGCTCCGGCCCCCGCGCGCGCCCCGGCTTCGGCAACGACGCAGGTCTCCCGGCCGGGCGCAGCCAGGACCACCGCACCCGCGGGGTCCGGGGGCACCCCGAGCGTGCGGGCCCTCGCCCCGGTGGACCCGGTCGAGGCCTGGCGGGATCCGGGGGAGAGCATGGAGCGGACGTCGCTGACCTTCCTCGCGATGGCCGCGGCGCTGGGGCTGTTCGTGCTCTGGCTCCGGCGGCAGCACCACACCTGACCCGAGCTGAGCTCCCGGCTCGGGTCGTGTCGTCTGGGGACCCCATGGGGCGTCGCAGGCGACCCGAACTGAGCTGCGGGCTCGCGTCGTGTCGTCTGGGGACCCCGTGGGGGGTCGTGGGCGACCTGAAGTGAGCTGCGGGCTCGCGTCGTGTCGTCTGGGGGCCGTCTGGCGCGTCGCAGGCGACCCGAAGTGAGCTGCGGGCTCGCGTCGTGTCGTCTGGGGGCCGTCTGGCGCGTCGCAGGCGACCCGAACTGAGCTCCCGGCTCGATTCATGTCGTCTGGGGGCCGTCTGGCGCGTCGCAGGCGACCTGAACTGAGCTGTGGGCTCGAGTCGTGTCGTTCCGGGCGGTTCGGCGGGGCGTCATACGGCCCCACAAGCAAGATCGTGAGTGTCTGGTCCAAGAATCTTGGACCAAGCACTCACGATCTTCGTCAGAGAGGGGAGGCGCGGGTCAGTCGCGCCGGCCCTCGCGGCGCAGGTCGGACGCCTCGAGCTTGAGCTCGTCGAGGGTCTTCTCCTGCTTCTTGATCCCCTTGTCGTCGCGTGGCGGCAGGAGCACCTGGTCCTCGGCGGGCATGCCCGCGGCGAGCTGCCGGGAGCGCTCGACCTCGGAGTCGAACTCCGCACCGAAGAGCAGCGCCAGGTTGGTGATCCACAGCCACAGGAGGAAGACGACCACACCCGCGATCGAGCCGTAGGTCTTGTTGTAGGACCCGAAGTTGGACACGTAGAAGCCGAAGGCGACGGACGCCAGGATCCAGGTGACGAAGGCCAGGGCCGCGCCGGGGCTGAACCACTTGAACTTCGGCTGCTTGACGTTGGGGGTCGCGTAGTAGAGCAGCGCGATGACCAGGATGACGATCAGGCCGATGACGGGCCACTTCGCGATGTTCCACACCGTCACGGCGGTGTCGCCGAGGCCGATGAGTCCGCCGACCCACTGCGCGATGCCGCCGCTGACGACCAGCATGATGCCGGCGAGGGCGACCAGGGTCAGCGTGATCAGGGTGATGAGCAGCTGCAGCGGTCGCAGCTTGAGGAAGGGGCGCCCTTCCTGCACGTCGTAGATGCGGTTCATCGCGCGGCCGAAGGCGCCGATGTAGCCGGAGGCCGACCACAGCGCGGTGAGCAGACCGACGACCAGGGCGACGCCGGACGCCTGGGAGCCGGAGATCTCCTTGATGATCGGGCCGACGGTGTCGACGGCCTGCGGCGAGAGCTGGCGGACGCCGTCCAGCATCTTGTCGACGGTGCCCGGATCCTGGCCGAAGAGGCCGAGCAGGGAGATCAGCGCCAGGACGGCCGGGAACAGCGACAGCACGGCGTAGTAGGTCAGGGCGGCCGCGAGGTCGGTGCACTGGTCCCGGGTGAACTCCTTGGTCGTGCGCTTGAAGGCGTACTTCCAGTTGGCGCCGGGCAGGTCGTCCATCTCGTCGGGCTTGCCGTGCCCGTCGGGGTCGTCGTGCGTGCGGGCGCCGACCGGGCGCTCCTCGTCGGTCGTGCGGGACTCGTCCGAGTCGGAGGGGTGACGTGTGGCCATGGGGGAGGCTCCTGTGGGGCAAGGGGGAAGGTGGGGGGTTTGTCCACAAGACAACCACATGCGCCCCCGCCGGCGGGGGTCAATCGCCGTGCCACCTGGCCGATCTCGCCTGGCGGTCGGCCGCCTGCCTCAGGCCGCCTGCCTCAGACCGCCGGCCAGGGGAGGGGCTGGCCGAAGTAGTAGCCCTGCACGGCGTGCGCCCCCAGCTCGACGACGGCGGACAGCTGCTCGGCGGTCTCCACCCCCTCGGCGACGGACCGTATGCCGAGCGCGTCGGCCACCTCGACGGCCGAGCGCAGCATCGCGTGGTCGACGGTGCTGGTGAGGCACCCGCGCACGAGCACGCCGTCGATCTTGAGGACGTCGATGGGCAGGACGCGCAGGTTGCCATAGCTGGTCGTGCCCGCCCCGAAGTCGTCGAGGGCGAAGCGCACGCCGGCGTCGCCGAGGTGGACCATGCCGGACCGCACCTCCTCGACCGTGCCGATGGGCAGCCGCTCGGTCAGCTCGAGCACCAGACGGCGGCCCTGGCCGCTGCCGCGGATCAGGTCGTCGGCCCAGTCGACGAAGGTGGGGTCGAGCAGGCTGTGCGGGCTGACGTTGCAGGAGACGCGACGCTGCGGGGCCCCGTCGGCGAGGGTCTCGACCACGCGGGACAGGACGGCGCGGTCGAGGGCGTTGACGACGTCATACTGCTCGGCCAGGGCCACGAAGTCGTCGGGCAGCAGGGTGCGTCCGGCCTCGTCGGCCAGCCGGACGAGGACCTCGGCGTCCATGGGGGCCTCGACGCCCTGCACGACGCTGCGGATGGGCTGGGCCACCATCGACAGACGCCCGGTGAGCACCGCGGAACGCACCTCGTCCATCTGCAGCCGCTCGTGGTGGGTGTCGGCGCGTCCCGGGTCGCCGGGCACGTGGACGAGGACCCGTCCGCGACCGCTGCGCTTGGCCTCGTGGGCCGCGGACTCGGCGCGGGAGACGATCTCCTCGATGCCCTGGTCGTGACCGGAGATGGCATAGACGCCGGCGGAGAACGCGACGGGCACCTCGCGCCCGTCGATGCGCAGCGGGTCGCGGGCCAGGTCGACGGACAGCTCCTCGAGCGCGGCTCGCAGCTCCTGGACCGTGCCCCGGCTCAGCGCCCCGAACTCGTCCCCGCCGACGCGGAAGACGGCGACCGGCGTCGGCCCGCTCAGCCGGAGCAGACGGTCGGCCACCCCGCGGAGCACCTCGTCGCCGGACCCGTGGCCGAGCCGGTCGTTGGTCATCTTGAGATGGTCGACGTCGATGTAGGCGAAGGCGCCGTCCGCCGGCTCGCCCGCGCGGGCCCGGCCGATCGCCTCGAAGGCGGCCGCGCGGTTGGGCAGCCGGGTCAGGGCGTCGGTGCGCTGGAGGGTCTGGTTGGTCGATCGCAGGTCGGCCAGCTGCGCCTCGAGCGTGAGCAGGGAGTCCGGGGCCGCCAGGCCCGAGAGCTGGGTGCCCCGGGCGGAGAGGACGGCCGCCACCAGTGTGGCTGCCTGGATCGTCTCGGGTCGTATGGCGGAAGCGCTGGTCACCGCCAGCACGCCGATCGTGGCTGTGCCGGCGTGCACGGCGAGGACCAGACGCTGGCGCAGCCTCGCCTCGACGAGTGGCTGCAGCTCGGGGTCGTCCGCCTCCCGCAGGTCGGGGATCAGCTGGGTCCGCGACCGCAGGACGCGGACGAAGCAGCCGGTGGTCACGGGGCGCTGGTGGACGGTTGGCTCGCCCGGCAGGGTGCCGGCGAAGACGTGGCACTCGACGTGGCCGTCGGACCCGGTGACCAGCCCCAGCTCGATCCGCTCAGCGCCGATGACGCGGGGCAGGTGATGTCGGAGCGCCTGCACGAGCTGCTCGCGCCGGGCGTCGGCGGGCAGGGCCTCGGCGAGGCGGGCGACCGCAGCCAGCGTGTCGGCCTCGGCGCGCCCGCCCCTCGTCTGCCCCTGGTCCCCCTGCGTCACGGGTCCAGGGTATGGCCGGGAGACGACCGTTGTTGCCCCGTGACCGGGAAGCGACGCCGGAGGGGGCGGACCGTGTCCGCGAGGTGCCGCTCGGGCACGCAGCGTCACCGAGCCGGGCGCCGGGCAGACCCCCTGTCGGCGCCCTGCTCTAGGCTCGAGCACGTGACGATGGGACAGGGTGGGCGCGGGGTGTTCGTGGCCCTCGAGGGCGGCGACGGTGCGGGCAAGTCGACGCAGGCTCGGCTGCTGCAGGAGTGGCTGGAGGCCCAGGGGCGCACGGTCCTGCTGACGCGCGAGCCCGGGGGCTCCGAGCTCGGCGCCGAGATCCGGCGGCTGCTCCTCCACGGGGACGACGTGTCGCCGCGGGCCGAGGCGCTGCTCTTCGCCGCCGACCGGGCCCACCACGTGCACGCGGTGGTGCGGCCCGCCCTCGCCCGCGGCGAGGTCGTGGTGACCGACCGCTACCTCGACTCGTCGGTGGCCTACCAGGGCGCGGGGCGCGACCTGGCGGGCGAGGAGGTGCGGCAGCTGTCGCTGTGGGCGGTCGAGGGGCTGCTGCCCGACCTCACCGTGCTGCTCGACGTCGAGGCGGGCACCGGTCGCGAGCGGCGGGGCGACGAGCACGACCGGCTCGAGTCCGAGCCCGACGACTTCCACCACCGGGTGCGGTCCGGGTTCCTGGACCTCGCCGCCGCGGAGCCCGGGCGCTACCTCGTCGTGGACGCCACCCTGGCACCCGCCGAGATCCACGCCCTCGTGCGCGGTCGCCTGGCGGAGGTGCTCTCGTGACCGCCCCCGGCGTCTGGGAGCAGACCGTCGGGCAGCCCGAGGCGGTGACCACCCTCAGCCGGGCGGTGGCCGACCCCGACGCCATGACCCACGCCTGGCTGCTCACCGGCCCGCCCGGGTCGGGCCGCTCGGTGGCCGCCCGCAGCTTCGCCGCTGCCCTGCAGTGCCCCGAGGGCGGCTGCGGGTCCTGCCTGGAGTGCCGCACCGCCATGGACGGCACCCACGCCGACGTCTCCCTGGTCGCGACCTCGGGACTGTCCATCGGCGTCGAGCAGGCGCGCGAGCTGGTGCGGCTCGGGTCGACCCGCCCCTCCGTCGGCCGCTACCGCGTCATCGTGATCGAGGACGCCGACCGCCTGACCGAGCAGGCCGCCAACGCGCTGCTCAAGGTCATCGAGGAGCCGGTGTCGCGCACCGTCTGGCTGCTGTGCGCGCCGTCGCTCGACGACGTGATCATCACGGTGCGCTCGCGATCGCGGCACGTGCGCCTGCGGACCCCTCCCGTCGATGCCGTGGCGGAGCTGCTCGTGCGCCGCGACGGCATCGACCCGGCCATGGCCGCGTATGCCGCCCGCGCGGCCCAGAGCCACATCGGGATCGCCAAGCGGCTCGCCACCGACGACGGCGCCCGCGAGCGCCGGCACACGACCGTCTCCATCGCGGGGCGGATCCGCCGGGTGGGTGACGCCATCGATGCGGCGGCGGACCTCGCCTCGATCGCGGACGAGGAGTCGGGGGCCTCCAGCGCCGACCGCGACGCCGCCGAGCGCCGCCAGCTGCTCGAGCGGCTCGGGGCCGACCCCGCCTCGCGCACCCAGCCCCCGCACGTGCGCTCCGCGGTGGCCGCCCTCGAGCGCGAGCAGAAGCAGCGGGCCACCCGCTTCGCCCGCGACGTCGTGGACCGCTCGCTCGTCGACCTGATGAGCGTCTATCGCGACGCGCTGGTGCTGCGGCTCGGCACGCCAGTCCCCCTGGTCAACACCGAGCTGGGGCCGTTGGTCTCGCAGGTGGCGCAGGCCTTCACACCCGAAGGCCTCCTGCACGCGATCGACGCGATCGGCACAGCGAGGGAACGGATCGACCGCAGCGTGGCGCCGCTGCTCGCGCTCGAGGCGATGTGTCTGTCCTTGAGACTGCCGCGCTGACAGTTCCGTCCCTCCCAGGCGAGACGGTTACCGTGGGGGAGAGACAGGGGGCCTCGACGACGCCGGCCCTCTCCCGGCATACGTCCTCGTCCCCGAAAGGCCCCGCATGACCTCGCTGCGCCGGTCGCGCACCGCACGCTCCGCCACGTCCCTCGCGGCGGCCTCCTTGCTGCTCGGGGCCTGCGCCATCCCGGGGACCGGGGGCACGAGCGCCACCACCAGCCCGAGCAGCGCGAGCCCGAGCGGTCCCTCCGCGACCGGGGCGAGCGGGCCGGGCGCCACGAGCACGGCCACCGCCTCGCACGCCCCTGACCTCGCGAAGTACTACGGCCAGCAGCTGGCGTGGGAGCGGTGCGGCCGGTTCGAGTGCAGCTGGCTGACGGTGCCCGTGGACTACGACAAGCCGGACGGCGCGACGCTCAAGCTCGCGCTGAAGCGGCAGAAGTCCTCGTCGAGCTTGCGCACCGGGTCCCTCGTGCTCAACCCCGGCGGACCTGGCGCCTCGGGGGTCGACATGGTCGACTGGTTCGCCCCGACCCTGGCCGGCAACGTCCAGCGGCGCTTCGACGTCGTCGGCTTCGACCCGCGCGGCGTCGCCAAGTCGCAGCCGGTGACGTGCCTGGACGCCAAGCAGATGGACGACCTGCTGGGCGGCGACCCGACCCCGGACACCCCCACCGAGCAGGGCCAGCTCATGGCCGCCAACAAGGCCTTCGGCGAGGCCTGCAAGCAGCGCACGGGCGATCTGCTCGCCCACGTGTCCACCGTCGAGGCGGCCAAGGACATGGACGTGCTGCGGGCCACCCTCGGCGACCAGCGGCTCAACTACTTCGGGGCGTCCTACGGGACCTTCCTCGGCGCCACGTATGCCGGGCTGTTCCCCAAGCACGTCGGCCAGATGGTGCTCGACGGCGTCATCGACCCCGCCCAGGACGGCAAGGCCTCGGCGCTGGGGCAGGCGACCGGCTTCGAGCGCGCCACCCGGGCCTACGCCCAGCACTGCGTCGAGACCGGTAGCTGCCCCGTCGGTAGCAGCGTGGACGAGGTCATGACCGGTCTCGCCGACCTGCTCAAGCAGATCGACGCCAAGCCGCTGCCCGCCCCGGGCGTCGGGACCGGGACGCTCACCGAGGGGTGGGCCTCGATGGGCCTGGCCCTCCCGATGTACTCCGAGCAGCTGTGGCCCGAGCTCGACTCGGCGCTGCGGTCCGCCAAGGGCGGCGACGGCTCCGGCCTCATGCGCCTGGCGACGCAGTACGCCGACCGGCAGGACGACGGCAGCTACAAGGGCAACATGCTGCAGGCCATCAACGCCGTCAACTGCCTGGACCGCCCCGTGACCGGCGACGCCGCGAAGTACGCCGCGGACGAGAAGGACTTCGTCAAGGTCGCGCCGACCTGGGGTCGCTTCATGGCCTGGGGCGACTCGGTGTGCGGCGCCTGGCCCGTCCAGGCGACCGGCAAGGCCGCCCCCATCAGCGCCACCGGCTCGGGCCCGATCCTGGTCCTCGGGACCACCCGCGACCCCGCCACCCCCTACGAGAACTCCGTGGCGCTCGCCAAGCAGCTCGACCAGGGCGTTCTGGTGACCCGCGACGGCGACGGCCACACGGCATACCAGCAGGGCAACAACTGCGTCGACCGGCTCGTCGACGACTACCTCGTCAAGGGCAAGGTGCCGGTCGACGGCGCGAAGTGCTGAGCTGGCTCGACGGATTCGGTCGGCGCCTGCCCGGCCTGTATAGTGGGGCGCCGAGCGTCGGCCCGCTGACGTTCCTGCCGCTTTAGCTCAGTCGGCCAGAGCGATTCACTCGTAATGAATAGGTCGTCGGTTCGATTCCGACAAGCGGCTCAGACGAGGCCCCCGACTCCGGTCGGGGGCCTCGCTGTTGTGCGGCACCTCACCGCACTGACCGCTTCTTTGCTGTGAATCACCTCAGCGTGCCTGCGCGATCACGGTGGGCTACCTAGGATGAGCGGCATGCGCGAGCCCATGGCCGGCAACCCGCCAGGGCCCACCACTGACGGCGACCCCGAGTCCCGGTCGTTCCGACAGGACGACCGGGTCCTCGTCGTCCTCGGATCTCTGTTCGTGCTGCTGCAGCTCGTGTACTGGACCTCCGACGAAAGGGCCGCGAGCGTGGCCTTCATCGTCATGCGGGTCGCCGCGGTCGTGACCTTCGCCTGGGGCGTCGCCCGTGCCCGTCCGGGATTCCGGCGGGACTGGGGGCTGATGCTGGCCGGCATGGTCGTCTGGGCCCTGGCCGAGGTGGCCGTGGCCGTGCGCATCGCCGTCCTCGGTGAGTATGGCGACTGGACGCCCGCCGGGGTCTTCGACATGGCTGGTTTCGTGCTCGTGTGCGCCGGCGTGGTGCGCCTCGCCTGCAAGGACGGCTTCGTGCGGGGGTCGGCGCTGTGGCTGGACTCGATGGCGTGCGTGGTGAGCCTGGCGATCTGCTGGTGGCTGCTCGTCGGCCAAGAGCTCTTCTCACACCCCGACCAGGCCCGCTCGACGACCCTGCTCGCCGCCGCCTATCCGCTCGGGGACAGCCTGATCGTGGCGGCGGCCGCGGTGCTGCTCAGCTCCCGCTCGGCCCATGCCATCTCCTATCGGCTGCTCGTGCTGGGGATGCTGGTGGGGGCCGTCTCGGACGTCGGCTTCGGCCTCTACGTCAGCGGCGAGATGCCCAGCAACCGCTCGGTGTACGCGCTGTGGATGGTGCAGAGCACCCTGCTCGCGACGGCGTCGGTCCTCGGTCGGCGACCAGGCCGGGAGCTGGCCTCGCGGGTCTCGGTCGCTGGGGTGCTGCTCGTCGTGTCGGCCCTCGTCGGCCCCGCCACCGTGCTGGCCGTCCTGTCCGCGCTCGGGCGGCACACGCATGCCTCGGCCGTGCTCGCGACCCTCGCGGGGACCCTGCTGCTACTGCTCATCGCCGCCACCCGGGTGCTGGTGCTCGTGCGCAGGATCGAGAAACAGTCCGACCAGCTGGCCCGGACCGCCCGCACCGACGAGCTGACGGGCCTGGCCAACCGGCGGGCCGGACTGCGCCTGATGGACGAGGCGATCGCCGCCGCCATGACCGGGGTGGGCGCCCGCCTCACCGTGGGGATGCTCGACCTGGACAATTTCAAGAGCTTCAACGATGCCCATGGCCACCTGCAGGGTGACCGCATCCTGCGGGCGTCCGCCCGCGCCTGGATCCAGGTGCTGGACGACGACGGGTCGATCTATCGCTATGGCGGCGAGGAGTTCGTCGTGATCCTGCCCAACCGGTCCGTCGCCGACGCCGAAAAGATCCTCGCCCGGATGCGCGCGGCGACCCCGGACGACCAGACCTTCTCCGCGGGGCTGGCCGCCTGGTCCGACGGCGACTCGTCCGAGACGCTTCTCGCGCGCGCCGACGTCTCGCTCTACGCCGCCAAGGAGGCGGGCCGCGCCCGCACGATGGTGATCGCGTGAGCGCCCGCGTCGAGGTCGGCCCCAGCTCCTACGAGCGCGCCGGGAGCCTGCGCCGGCGACGGCAGGACGCGCTC
The DNA here is from genome assembly GCF_002330965.1 of Arsenicicoccus sp. UBA2120. Lineage (NCBI taxonomy): Bacteria > Bacillati > Actinomycetota > Actinomycetes > Micrococcales > Intrasporangiaceae > Arsenicicoccus > Arsenicicoccus sp. UBA2120. The sequence continues at coordinate 10,175 of NZ_DCYC01000011.1, read as the reverse complement.
GCCCTGGGCCTGCTGGCCCTCGTGCTCGTCGTCGCGCAGGGGATCTACTGGGTCGTCGGGACCCCGGAGGCCCAGGGGGCCGCCTACGTCGGTTCGCGGGTGCTGTCCACGGCCGTGTTCGCCTACGGGGTCGCGCGCACCCGACCGGCATTCCGGGGCGAGCGGCGACTGCTGCTCGCGGCGATGCTGCTGTGGCTGGTGGGCGACGTCGTGGTCGCCGTCCAGGCCGTCCGGTCCGTCAGCCTGGACAGCTGGTCCTCCACCTCGCTCGTCGGGATCCTGTCCTACCTGTGCCTGTTCGCCGCCCTCGTGGGCATGGCGCGCCGGGAGGGAATCGTCGCCGGAGCGGCGGTCGTCCTCGACGTGGTGCTGTGCGCCGTGAGCCTGTCGGTCGTGTGGTGGCTGCTCATCGGCCAGCAGATCCTGCTCGCCCCGGGGGGCAGCGACCTGCGATCCCTGCTGGTGAGCTCCTACCCGCTGTGCGACGTGCTCGCGATCGCCGGCGCCGTGGCGGTGCTGAGCGCCCGGTCCGCGCACGAGTGGTGCACGCGCGCGCTGGCGCTGTCGGCCATGGTCGACGTCGTCGCCGACATCTGGTTCGGCTACTTCGTGGTGGGCCTCACGGACACGTGGTACTGGCCCCCGGCGCTGTGGATGGTGCAGTCCGTGCTCCTCGCCGCCGCCGCCGTCCTGTCCGGCCGCCCGGTGCGCGAGCCCAGCTCGCGGGTGTCGCGCTCCGGGGTGCTGATGATGGTGGGGGCCGTGGTGGCGCCGATGATGACCATCGCGGTGCAGACCATGGTCGGCCGCGCCCCGGCGACGCCCTCGTCGGTCGTGCTGTCGCTCGTGGGCACCGCGATGATGGTCGTCCTCGTCTGCGTACGCGTCCTGATCCTCGTGCGCCGCCTCGAGAAGCAGGCCAACGAGCTCGAGCAGACCGCGCGCACCGACGAGCTCACCCAGCTCCCCAACCGGCGGGCGGGGATGCGGCTGCTGCACGACAGCATCGGGCAGGTGGAGCAGGGGCGACTGGCCGGCCTGACCGTGGCCCTGCTCGACCTGGACCACTTCAAGAGCTTCAACGACACCCACGGGCACCTCCAGGGCGACCGCCTGCTCCGGGCCGCCGGCCTGTCCTGGGCGTCGGTGATCGGCCCGGGGGACATGCTCTTCCGCTATGGCGGTGAGGAGTTCGTCGTCATCATGCCCGAGGGCACCGTGGCCGAGACCCGCGCGGTCCTGCAGCGGATGCGCCGCGCGACGCCGCGCGGCCAGACCTTCTCGGCGGGGATCACGAGCCTGCGGGCCGGGGACACCGCCGAGGACGTCATCGGGCGCGCCGACGCCTCCCTGTATGCCGCCAAGGCCGCCGGACGCGATAGGAGCTGCATCAGCGCCTGACGCGGTGCGCATATCGAACGGGCGTGCATCCTGCGAACACGCCGTAGGCTGGTGCCACCCCGACCACCAGGAGCCCCGCCGTGAGCGTGCCCGTCGCCGTCGTCCCGCTGTCCTCGTCCGGTGCCGCCGGGCAGCCCAAGCCCCTGCTCGTCCTCGGCTCCTCCCTCGGCGTGGCCGTCGAGCGGCTGTGGGCCCCCGTCCTTCCCTTGCTGGGTGACCGCTACCACGTCCTCGGGTGGGACCTGCCCGGTCACGGCCGGACGCACCACGACGGCTCTGCCGGGTCGTTCAGCGTCGCCGACCTCGCGAGCGCCGTGGTCGAGCTGGCCGCCCGTCGCGGCACCCCCGGCCTGCCGGCGTACTACGCGGGCGTGAGCCTCGGCGGGGCGACCGGCCTGCAGGCCGCCGCCGACCACCCGGGCGCGTTCGCCGCCGTCGCCCTGGTGTGCTCCGCCGCGGCGCTCGGCACCCCCGAGGCGTGGACGCAGCGAGCCGTCACGGTCCGCGCCCAGGGGACGCCGGCGCTCGTCGAGGGCTCGGCGGCGCGGTGGTTCGCGCCCGGCTTCGCCGATCGTGAGCCGCAGGTCGCGGGGGGCCTGCTGCACGACCTCGCGCACGAGGTCGACGACGAGGGCTATGCGGCGTGCTGCGAGGCGCTCGCGGCATACGACCTGAGCGACCGGCTGGGCGAGGTGACCGACCCGGTGCTGGTGCTCAACGGGGCCGCCGACCAGGTCGTTCCGCCCGCGGCCGCGGAGCAGGTCGCCTCCGGGGTGGCCGACGGCCGCGCCGTGATCCTGCCCGAGGTCGGGCACCAGGCCCCGGTGGAGGACCCGACCGGCACCGCCGAGGCCCTTCTCGCCTTCTGCCGCTGACACCGACGACGTTCGAAGGAGAACGATCATGACCACCGACACCTATCTCTACGACGCCGTCCGGACGCCCTTCGGGCGGTTCGGCGGGGCCCTGGCCGGCACCCGGCCCGACGACCTCGCGGCCCACGTCGTGCGCGCCCTGGTCGACCGCTCGCCCGGGCTCGACCCCGAGCGCATCGACGCCGTGACCTTCGGCAACGCCAACGGCGCCGGCGAGGAGAACCGCAACGTCGCCCGCATGGCCACGCTGCTCGCCGGCCTGCCCGTCTCGATCCCCGGCAGCACGGTCAACCGGCTCTGCGGGTCGTCGCTCGACGCCGCCATGGTCGCCTCGCGGCAGGTGATGGCGGGCGACGCCGACCTGGTCCTCGTCGGCGGCGTGGAGTCGATGAGCCGCGACCCATGGGTGCTGCCCAAGACCAGCAAGCCCTACCCCGCCCACAACCTCACCGCCGAGAGCACCGCTCTCGGGTGGCGCCTGGTCAACCCCCGCATGCCTGGCCGGTGGACCGTCAGCCTCGGGGAGGCGACGGAGCAGCTCGCCGAGCTCCACGGGGTCTCGCGCGAGCGGCAGGACGCCTTCGCTGCCGAGCCGCACCGGCTCGCCGCTGCGGCCTGGGACGAGGGCCGGTATGCCGACCACGTGGTCACCGTGCCCGGGACGGACCTCGAGCGGGACGAGGGCATCCGCCCGGGCTCGACCCCCGAGACCCTGGCCGGGCTCAAGACCGTCTTTTGCACGGAGGGCGGCACGGTCACCGCGGGCAACGCCTCGCCCCTCAACGACGGGGCGTCCGCCGCGTTCGTGGGCTCCGAACGGGCGGCCGAGCTGCTGGGGCGCGACCCCCTGGCGCAGATCGTCTCCCGCGGCGAGGCCGCGAACGAGCCGCAGTACTTCGGCTACGCGCCCGTCGCGGCGGCGGAGCAGGCGCTGCGCCGCGCGGGCCTGACCTGGAGCGACATCGACGCGGTCGAGCTCAACGAGGCCTTCGCCGCCCAGTCCCTGGCCTGCCTGGACGCATGGGAGCGCGACGGCCTCGACGTGGGCGTCGTCAACCGCTGGGGCGGGGCGATCGCCATCGGCCACCCCCTCGGCGCATCGGGGTTGCGCGTGCTCGGCACGGTGGCTCGTCGCCTGGCCGCGACCGGTGGGCGCTACGGCCTGGCCGGGATCTGCATCGGCGTCGGCCAGGGGCTCGCCGTCGTCGTCGAGAACGTCGCCAGCGCCGGCACCACCGGCACCACCGGCACGAGGGAGGGAGCACGATGAGCGGGCTGCACGTGGCCGCGGACGTCGACGAGGCGGTCAGCATCGTCGAGGACGGTGACACCGTGCTGATCGGGGGCTTCGGCATCGCCGGGCAGCCGGTCGAGCTGATCGAGGCGCTGATCCGCAGCGGGGCCAGCGGCCTCACCTTCGTCAACAACAACGCCGGCAATGGCGACGAGGGCCTGGCCGCCCTGATCAAGAACGGCCAGGTCGCCAAGATGATCTGCTCGTTCCCGCGCCAGAGCGACTCGTGGCACTTCGACGAGGCCTATCGCGCCGGGCGGCTCGAGCTCGAGGTCGTGCCGCAGGGCACCCTCGCGGAGCGGATCCGCGCGGGGGGCGCCGGGATCGGTGGCTTCTTCACGCCCACGGCATACGGCACCCTGCTCGCCGAGGGCAAGGAGACGCGGGTGATCGACGGCCGCGGGTATGTCCTCGAGGCGCCGATCACCGGCGACGTGGCGCTGGTCAAGGCGCTGCGCAGCGACGCGATGGGCAACCTCGTCTATCGCAAGACCGCCCGCAACTTCGGGCCGGCCATGTGCACCGCGGTCACCCGCAGCGTGGTGCAGGTCGAGCAGCTCGTCCCCACAGGGGAGATCGACCCGGAGGTCGTCGTGACCCCCGGCATCTTCGTCGACACCGTCGTCGAGGTGCGCACCGCCAGCAGCGACAAGGAGGGCCTGCGATGACCGAGCCGACGACGGAGCCGACGCGCACGACTGCGAGCACGAGCGCGAGCACGGATGCCGAGCTGAGCAAGCAGGAGCTCGCCGCGCTGGCCGCCCACGACATCGAGCCGGGGTCCTTCGTCAACCTCGGGATCGGGCAGCCGACGCTGATCAGCGACTACCTGCGCGCGGAGCAGCAGATCACCCTGCACACCGAGAACGGCATGCTCGGGATGGGTCCGCAGGCGCACGGCGAGGACGTCGACGTGGACCTCATCAACGCCGGCAAGATCGCCGTCACCGAGCTGCCTGGGGCGTCCTACTTCCACCACGCCGACAGCTTCGCGATGATGCGTGGCGGTCACCTGGACGTCTGCGTCATGGGTGCCTTCCAGGTCTCGGCCGGGGGCGACCTCGCCAACTGGCACACGGGCGCACCCGACGCCATCCCCGCCGTCGGCGGCGCGATGGACCTCGCCATCGGCGCCAAGCAGACCTGGGTCATGATGTCGCTCTTCGCCAAGGACGGCTCGGCCAAGATCGTCCCCGAGCTGACCTATCCCGCGACGGGGCTGGCGTGCGTCCGGCGCGTCTACACCAGCCAGGCGGTGTTCCTGCTCGAGGAGCGTGGCGTGGTCGTGCGCGAGACCCACGGCATCGCCTTCGCCGAGCTGGCCGAGCGCCTCGACGTCCCCCTGATCGACGGGAGCACCGAGTCGGGCGACAGCGAGGAGTCCCGCGCCTGAGCCGCGCGCGAGGGTCATCGGGGACACCAGGGCCGCCGAGGGCCATCGGGGGTGCCGACAGGCATCGATCGGCAGCGAGGGGACGCAGATGTCCACGACACGCCGTCAGGCGCGACATTCGCGTCCCCTCGCGCCTCGCGCCTCGCGCCTCGCGCCTCGCGCCTCGCGTGTCGGGCGCGTGCGTGCGACCGGCTGGCAACGACCGCCCACCACGGGCGAGCCGCCTAGCCTGGAGCGGTGATCGACGAGACCGCCCTGCGTGCCGCCCTCGACCGCGAGTGGGCCTGGTGCGGCCTGCCCCGCGCCCCCGAGTGGGTGAGCCTGCTGGGGGAGGGAGAGTCGTATGCCGCCTGGCACGTCGCCACCCGGGGCGCCGACGTCGTGGTGCGGGTCGTGCGTCGCCCCACCGAGGATCTGCCGCGCGCCATGCGTGACGAGTTCACGGTGCTGCAGCTCCTGCCGGACGGGGTGGGCCCCGAGCCGGTGGCCCTGGACGAGAGCGGTGACCGGCTCGGCATACCGGCCATGGTCGTCGGGCTGGTGCCCGGCGAGGTGCTCACCGACACCGACGACTGGGACGACGAGCTGCTGACCAGGCTCGCGCAGGCCATCGCGCGCCTGCACGACCGGGCCTACCCGCGCTGCGGACCGGTCGGTGACCCGCAGCGCAGCACCGTCAGCATCGTCGGCGCCTTCGAGGCCGGGCTGGGGTGGTGGCTCGAGCACCAGCCGCAGGTGGTCGCCGACCCCGAGGTGCTGGCGCTGCTGCCGGGGGTGCGCGCCTACCTGGCGGAGCGCGAGCCGTGGTTCGAGCCGGTCCGCCGGTTCGCGCTGGTGCACGGCGACCTCGTCGCGGCCAACGTCCTCGTCGAGGCCGGCGAGCCGCGGCTGGTCGACTGGGAGTGGGCCGAGATCGACGACCCCGCCCGCGACCTCGGCTACCTCGGGGGGCGGCTCGCGAGCGAGGGCGTGCAGGTGCGGCTGGGGCGGGACCAGGTCGAGCAGCTCGTCCGGGCCTATCTCGACGCGGCCCCCGCCGACCTCCGGGCCACCGAGACCGTCGAGTCGCTGCTCGCCCGCCGCGACGCGTGGGAGGTGTGCGAGAGCCTGCTCGGCTCGCTGCATGACCGTCGGCTGCTCGCGGAGGGACGGCACGAGCCCGGGCTGACCGAGCGCCGGATCGCGGCGGCGACCTCCGGCCTGCGCGAGGTGGCACCAGACCCGGCCACGCTCGCCTGAGAGCGACCTGTTCGGGTGAACGGGGCGGTCACCCGATCGATGGTCAACCTCCGGGCCGTGGTCGGCGTCTACGGTGCGTAGCAGACAAGAAGGAGGCGGGACATGGGTCCGACGTCGCGGCTTGTCATCGCGGCCGCGATCGGCCTGGCGTTGGCAGTCCCACTGGTGGTGGCGGTGCTGGTGTACCGCCGCTCGGCAGGGCGGGGGACGGGGCGCCGCGTGGCGGTCTCGGCCGGGGTGGCGGTGTCGATCGTCCTGTCCCAGGTGCTCGCCATCGGGGGGCTCGTCCTGGTCGTCAACCGGGACTTCGGCTTCTTCCCACCTGGTCCTCGCTCGCCGCGGCGTCCGAGGACGACAACCCGTTCGCCGCCGTCGCGCAGCCTGCCTCGGGCGGGGCCATGACCACGGACGAGCTGAAGCAGATCCGGGTGCGCGGCTGGGCTCCCCGCAAGGTCCAGCCGCCCAAGGGCGACGGGCTCTACCGCGACTACGTCGTGTCCGGCGTGCAGTCCGGGACGACCGCCAAGGTCGTCGTGTGGATGCCCCCGGGCCACGAGCACGCCGCCAACGCCAAGGGCCTGCCGGTCGTGTTCGTGCTGGGCGGCGCCTACGGCCCCGTCGACAACGTGGCGACCTCCCTGCAGTTCGCCCAGAAGGCCGCCCCGCTGATCCGCTCCAAGCAGATCCCGCCGTTCGTGGCGGTCATGCCGGAGGTCAACATCAAGCTCCCGCAGGACACGGAGTGCACGGACTACCCGGGGGGTCCGCAGGCCTACACCTGGCTCGCCCGGGACGTGCCCGCCTGGGCGCAGCACACGCTCGGCGTCGTCCAGCCCGGTCCCCGCTGGTCGGTGCTGGGGTGGTCGCTCGGTGGCTACTGCGCGGCCAAGCTCCACGCCGCCGAGCCGCAGACGTTCGGCTCCGGGGCGTCGCTGCAGGGATACTTCGCTCCGTCGGTGGACGGCTCGACCGGCACCCTCGCGAGCGTCCTCCAGCGCGACCCCGCGCTGCTGCAGCGCTCGGACGTGGCGTGGCTGCTGCGCAACCGCCCGCCGGCCCGCACCCGGCTGCTGGCGATGTCCTCGCCGGCCGACGCCCAGAGCTGGCAGCTGACGCAGCAGTTCTTCGGCGCCACCAAGGGCCTGCCCGGGATCACCCCGATGGTCGTGGACAACGCCGGGCACACCTACACGTCCTGGCGCGAGGCCCTGCCGAGGACCCTCACCTTCCTGCTCAAGGACGCCGGGGCCAAGGGCTGAGCCTCACATCCGGTCGGTCGGCTCCAGCGGCTCGGGACGCCGGGTCGTGCGCAGCCCGCGCCCGGCCCGGGGCCGGGTGGCCAGCAGGTGCAGGCCCAGCACCCCGGTGCCCAGCACGATCAGCAGCAGGCTGGTCAGGGCGAGGCTCAGCAGCGACGCGGTGGCGACCGGCACGACCACGCCGGCCAGGGCGGCGTTGAACGCCAGCTGCACGAACGACGATGCGGACGCCGCCGTGCCCCGGGCGTCCGGGTGGAGGTCCAGCACGGCGAGCTGCAGCACCGGGAAGGCCATCGCCACGCCCAGCGCCATCAGCGAGGGGCCGACCACGGGCCAGGGGAGACGGGCCGGGTCTGGCGTCGCCGCCAGGACCACGGTGAGCACGCCCGAGGCCAGGGCGATCGTCATACCGACCATGACCTGGGTCCGTCCGGTGATCCGACCCGCGAGGCGTCCGCTGACGAAGGCGCCGGTCACCATGCACCCGATCATCGGGACGAAGAAGAGCCAGAAGTCCCCGCTACCCAGCCCGAGCAGGTCCACCACGAAGATCGGCGCGCCGGCGATGTAGAGGAACTGGCCGGCGAAGGTCAGGGTGCAGGCCAGCGCGATCCGCCAGAAGGCCGCCCCGCGGGCGATCCGCACCAGGCTGCCGACGGCCGCGCCGAGGCGCAGGGGAGTACGGGCCTTGGGCGGGTGGGTCTCGGGCAGCACCAGCAGCACCGCGCCGGCCATGAGCAGGCCGAAGGCGGCGAGGAACCAGAAGACCAGCGGCCACCGGCCGAGGCCGAGCAGCGCGCCGCCGATGATCGGGGCGATCGCCGGGGCGACGCCGAAGATCATCGCCACGTGGCTCATCAGCCGCTGGGCCTCGGGCCCGTCGAACAGGTCCCGGACCACCGCCCGGCTCACGATCTGGCCCGCTCCGGCCGAGAACCCCTGCAGGGCGCGGCAGACCAGCAGGACGGGGAGGCTGGTGGACAGGGCGCACCCGACGGACGCCAGCACGAAGACGGCGATGCCCGCGACCATGACCGGGCGACGGCCCACGGCGTCCGACAGCGGGCCGTGCACCAGGCTCATGATCGCGAAGGCCAGCAGGTAGACGCTGACCACCTGCTGCATGGCCGTGCTGCCCACCTCGAGCTCGGCCCCCATCTGCTGGAACGCCGGGAACGCGGTGTCGATGCTGAACGGGCCGAACATCGACAGCCCGGCGAGCACGAGGGTGAGCCCCATCCCCGCACGTCGGGGGGTGGGGTGGGCCGGGGTCACCCGACCATCCTGGCACGGTGCTCATCCGTCACTCTGAGTTGCGATGGGTGCGGATCATTGGGGTATGTCGTGCCGGGGCTTCACCCGTTCGGTCCTGTCCGTTATCGTTTCGTTATGTCGCTGCGAGGCATCCCGTTATCTCGCTGTGACCTGCGGAAACACGGTCCTGTCATTCCCCGGCATCACCTGATGTTCACTCCTGCGTCCCTTGTCACACAGCGTGAGGCCACCCCGATGTCGAGGACCGCGTACCGCTACGGTCTCTCGCTCCGTACTCTTGACCCATAGGGTCGACGCGCCAGCCGCGGTCGACCCCTCTCCATCGCGTCGCCCGGGGGCGTCGCGCACGATCGGTCACAGCTCCAGAGGGGACATCAGTGCAGTCCACGCCACGCGTCCGTCGCGGCCCAGGGGCCGGCGCGCGCGCCGCGTCCGTCAGCGTGACGGTCGCCCTGCTCACCCTCGGCCTCGTCGCGCCCGCCTCGGCCGACCCGGCTCCGTCCCCCACCGGCAGCACGCAGTCGCTACCGTCCGAGCAGGACGTGGCCGCGGCCAACCGGGCCGCCGCCGACCAGGAGGCCCAGGTCGCCACCCCCCAGGCGCAGTATGCCGCCGCGGCCGACCGCCTCGAGCTGGCCCGGCGCGAGGCCGCGCTGGCCGCCGAGCAGTACAACGGCGCCAAGGTGCGCCTGGACGCGTCCACCAAGGCCTTCGCGGACGCGGACGCCAAGGCGCGCGCCGCCGAGCGTGCCCTCGCCACGGCCAAGGTCAACCTCGGTCGCGTGGCGGCGGAGACCTACGAGTCGGGCCACGACCTGCACGGTCTCGAGGCGCTCGTGAGCCCCGGCGGCCCGCAGGCCGTCCTCGACCGTGCCTCCGGCCTCGCCACGCTCGGCGAGCTGCAGACCGGCGTCGTGCGCCAGGCCACGGGCGACCTCACGCGGGCGACCGAGCTGCGTCGTGCCGCCCAGCGGGCCCAGGACCAGCGCAAGGCCGACGAGACGGCGGCGCTCGCCGCCCGCACCCGCGCCGGGGCGACCGAGCAGGCGGCCGTCGCCGCCGCCCAGGCCACCCAGGCCGCCCAGGACCAGGCGCTCGCGACGCTCGCCCGGCTCAACCAGACCTCCGTCGACCTGGAGCGCCGCCGCCAGGAGGGCCTGCGCCTCGAGGCGGACCAGCGCGCCGCCGCCGCCCGCGAGGCCGCTGCCCTCGCCGAGGCCGCGCAGCGCGACTCCGAGAGCCTGTCCGCCGACGCGGAGGCGGCCGAGGCCGCCGCCGCGACCGCCGCCAAGGAGCGTGCGGCGGCCCTGCGTGCCGCTGCCGACCGCAGCACGGCGGAGCAGACCCGCGACACGACCCAGGCCGCCGCCGACCGTGCGGCCCGCGAGGCCGACGCCCAAGAGGCCGCCGCCGACCGCACCGCCGCCGGGACCGGCGCC
>NZ_DCYC01000026.1:0-41629 GCF_002330965.1 Arsenicicoccus sp. UBA2120 | reverse complement strand
TGAACCCGGGGCGGTTCACACCGAAGTCACCAAGGGCATGACCCAGAAGGCCATCGGTGGCGGCACGAACGGACGAGCACCCATCGGTTACCTCAACGTCCGCAAGCGCGACGAGTTGGGGCGCGAGCTCCGCACCATCGAACTCGATCCCGAGCGAGCACCGATGATTGAGTGGGCATTCAAGGCATACGCATCCGGGAACTGGAGCGTCAGCCAGCTCCACGACGAACTCACCTCGCGCGGACTGCGCAGCCTGCCCACGCCGAAGAGGCCGGCGAAGCCCTTGGCCGTGTCCACCATCCATCGCCTCCTGATCAACCCGTACTACAAGGGCGATGTCATCTACCGAGGCACCCGATACAAGGGCAACCACCCGGCGCTCGTGCCTGCCGAGGTCTGGTACCAGGTCCAGTCCGTGCTCACCGCGCACCAGTGCGCCGTCGAGGCGACCCAAGTCCACGGCCACTACCTCAAAGGCACTATCCACTGCGGCCAGTGCGGTTCGCGGCTCATCGTCTCCAACGCGAAGAACCGCCACGGCAACGTGTACTGCTACTTCGTCTGCTCCGGCCGACACTCCAAGCGGACCGACTGCACGCGCCAGGCGATGCTCATCGAGGATGTCGAGAAGCTCGTCGAGGACTACTACTCTCGCGTGCAGATCACGCCGGCTCAGCAGGACGCACTCGCGGGGATGCTCCACCACGAGTTCGACCGGCTCATGGCCGCCGAAACCGAGGAATTGGAACGCCTCACCACCAGCCGCGACCGGCTCGAAAGCGAGCAGGACCGGCTCATGCAGGCGCACTACGCCGACGCGATCCCGCTGACCGTGCTCAAGCGCGAGCAGGACCGAATCGTCGCCGAACTCGACAAGGTGACCCGACGTATCGACGCCCACTTCGGCGACTACGCCGACGCCCGCGCCCACCTCGACGACGCCCTCGGACTGCTCGCCAACTGCGCCGACATCCACGCCCGCTGCGACGACACCAACCGGCGGCTATGCAACCAGGCGTTCTTCACGAAGGTCTACATCGACGAGGACAACGAGCTGCGCGTCGAGCACAACCGGCCCTTCGAAATGCTCCTCGATCCGCAGGTCAACGCCAACGCTCTGACCTGGGCCGCAGACGCACACAAGGCCCGAACCTCCACCAACGTTTCCGTTGGCAAGGGTTCGAGCCTTGTGCGTGGGGTGGAGCCTAGGGGACTCGAACCCCTAACCCCCTGCTTGCAAAGCAGGTGCGCTACCAATTGCGCCAAGGCCCCGGATGCGCCGCGAGGCGCTCGGCCGACTATACCGGCTTGGTGGCCTCGGCCCACAGCTCGTCCTCGGCCCGACGGCGACGCTCGCGCTCGGTGAGGGCGACGGCGGCGCCGACGGCGAGCAGACCGGCGATGATCTTGCGCATGACTACCTCCTGGGTCGGGGGCTCCAGCCTAGCCACCGTGACGATCCGGGGCGGCGGACAGGCGGGGCGGGCCGGCGGCGGTGCCTGGCGATCATGCTCGGACGACGAAAGGAGCCACCGTCTCGGGGACTGGTGGCTCCTCACGTGGTGGGCCTAACAGGACTTGAACCTGTGACCTCTTCCTTATCAGGGAAGCGCTCTAACCGTCTGAGCTATAGGCCCGCACCCGCCTCGAGGACCCCTTGACAAGGTGCTCGACGCGAGGAGTAACGCTACCGCATGCCCGGTGCTGCGGCCAAAACGGGCGGCCGTCTGCCAGGCTCGCGGCTCGTCAGTCGTCGGTCAGCGTCTGACGCACGCCGCCGACCAGGCCGGCGCAGATGTTGTAGAGGAACGCCGCCAGGGTGGCCAGCGCCGTCAGCAGCAGGATGTTGATGAACGAGATCACGATCGACAGGGACAGCACGCGGCTGAAGCCGACGTAGTCCATGAGGTCGAACTCCTTGCCCTGCGGCAGGAGCCCGAGCACCATCTCGTTGATCGACGAGAACACGCCCATCCCGTTGAGGATCATCCACAGCACGGCGATCAGCACGACCCCCGCGATGCCCGCAGCCACCGACAGCAGGAACGCCAGCTTGAGCACCGACAAAGGGTCGACCCGCTGCACGCGGAGCTTGGCCTGCCGGCCGCTGCCCGTGCCCGAGCCCGCCGCCGGGACGGAACCGCCCGACGTGGTGCGGACGGGCTCGCGCACCGCCGTGTCGTTCACGGCGTCCATCGACTGGGTGCGGTCGGATGCCGAGCTGCTCGAGCTGCTCACTGGTCGTCCTCCTGCGGGTCCTCGGCTGTGGTCGCGTCGTCGGACACGGCCGTCTCGTCGCTCTCCCCGGCCACGCTAGTGCCTGCGGCCGACTCCGTCGTGCTCGCAGCGCCGTCACCGGCGCCCGTGTCGGCGGTGTCCGAGGGGCCGTCGCCCGGCATACCGGCGTCGTCGTCACCCTCGGGGGCGAGCGCGCCCGCCTCCTCGAGCTCCTCCTCCGCGGCGCGCTCGACGTTGCGGGCCACGGCCACGATCGCGTCGTTCTTGCCCGGGTTGGCGAAGGTCACGCCCTGGGTGTTGCGGCCGGTGTAGCGGACCTCGTCGACGCGGGAGCGCACGATCCGGCCCTTCTCCATGACCAGCATGACCTCGTCCTCGGGGGACACGACCAGCGCACCGACGAGGTCGCCGCCACGGTCCGAGGCCTTGGCCACGAGCACACCGAGCGTCGCGCGGCCCTTGACGGGGTACTCCGACGAGAGCGTCCGCTTGGCCAGGCCGTTCTCGAACACCACGAAGACGTCCGGGTCGGTGCCGTCCTCGATGACGTTCATCGCCAGCAACGAGTCGCCGTCGCGGAACTTCATGCCCGTCACGCCCGAGGTCGAGCGACCCATCGGCCGCAGCGTGTCGTCGGTCGCCGTGAACCGCACCGACTGACCCTTGACCGACACGAGCAGCAGGTCGTCAGCCGCCGACGCCAGCGAGGCGCCCACAAGCTCGTCCCCGTCGCGCAGGTTGATCGCGATGAGGCCGCCGGAGCGGTTGGAGTCGTAGTCGTCCAGACGGGACTTCTTGACCAGGCCGTTGCGGGTGGCGAGGACGAGGTAGGGGACGTTGATGTAGTCCTGGATCGCCAGCACCTGCGCGATCTTCTCCCCCGGCTGGAAGGCCATGAGGTTGGCGACGTGCTGGCCCTTGGACTCGCGCGAGCCCTCCGGCAGCTCGTAGGCCTTGGCGCGGTAGACGCGACCGAGGTTGGTGAAGAAGAGCAACCAGTGGTGCGTCGTCGTCGTGAAGAAGTGCTCCACGATGTCGTCGCCACGCAGCGAGGCGCCACGCACACCCTTGCCACCGCGGTGCTGCGAGCGGTACTCACGGGTGACGGTGCGCTTGGCGTAACCACCACGCGTGATGGTGACGACCACGTCCTCCTCAGGGATCAGGTCCTCCATGGACATGTCGCCGTCGTAGGGGACGATCTCGGTGCGGCGGGCGTCGCCATACTTGTCGACCAGCTCGCCGAGCTCGTCCTTGATGATCTGCCGCTGCCGCTCCGGCTTGGCCAGGATGTCGTTGAAGTCGTCGATCTTGGCCTGGAGCTCATTGTGCTCGTCGATGATCTTCTGCCGCTCGAGGGCGGCGAGGCGACGCAGCTGCATGTCCAGGATCGCCATCGCCTGGATCTCGTCGATCTCCAGCAGGTCGATCAGCCCGTCACGCGCCACCTCGACCGTGCGCGAGGCGCGGATCAGGGCGATGACCTCGTCGAGGGCGTCGAGGGCCTTGAGCAGGCCGCGCAGGATGTGGATGCGCTCCTCGGCCTTGCGCAGGCGGTACTTCGTGCGGCGCACGATGACCTCGACCTGGTGCTCCACCCAGTAGCGGATGAACGCGCCGACCGGCAGCGTGCGCGGCACCCCGTCGACCAGCGCCAGCATGTTGGCGCCGAAGGACTGCTGCAGCTGCGTGTGCTTGTAGAGGTTGTTGAGCACGACCTTGGCCACGGCGTCGCGCTTGAGCACGATCACGAGGCGCTGGCCGGTGCGGCCGGACGTCTCGTCACGGATGTCGGCGATGCCCTGCAGGCGGCCCTCCTTGGCGAGCTCGGCGATCTTGAGCGCCAGCGCGTCCGGGTTGACCTGGTACGGGAGCTCCGTGACGACCAGGCACTGCCGGCCCTGGATCTCCTCGACGTTGACGACCGCCCGCATGACGACCGACCCGCGACCCGTGCGGTAGGCGTCCTCGATGCCGCGACGGCCCAGGATCAGCGCGCCCGTGGGGAAGTCCGGGCCCTTGATGCGCTGCATGCACGCCTCGAGCAGGTCCTCGCGAGACGCCTCGGGGTGCTCGAGCAGCCACTCCACCGCGCTCGCGACCTCGCGCAGGTTGTGCGGCGGGATCTGGGTGGCCATGCCGACCGCGATGCCCGACGAGCCGTTGACCAGCAGGTTGGGGAACCGCGCCGGCAGGACCTCGGGCTCGCGGGTCTTGCCGTCGTAGTTGTCCTTGAAGTCGACGGTCTCCTCGTGGATGTCGCGCACCATCTCCATGGCGAGCGGCATCATGCGGCACTCGGTGTATCGCGGCGCGGCCGCGCCGTCGTTGCCCGGCGACCCGAAGTTGCCCTGCCCGTCGATCAGCGGGTAGCGCAGCGACCACGGCTGCACCAGCCGCACGATGGCGTCGTAGATCGCCGAGTCGCCGTGCGGGTGGTAGTGACCCATGACGTCACCGACGACGCGGGAGCACTTGTTGTAGCCCCGGTCGGGGCGGTAGCCCCCGTCATACATGCCGTAGACGATGCGACGGTGCACGGGCTTGAGCCCGTCCCGCACGTCCGGGAGCGCGCGGCTGACGATGACGCTCATGGCGTACTCGATGTAGCTGCGCTGCATCTCGGAGTTCAGGTCGACCGGCTCGACCCGATCAACAGTAGGAGGAGTCTGCTCACTCATGCGTCAACGGCCTCTCGTCGGGCGAAGGTGCAAGAAGGGTGCTGGTGGCCACGAGCCGCAGGGAGACCGGTCCCGAGCGGAACGGCTGGGCGGCGGGCCGTGGAGGGCTTGGCGGGAGCCGCGAGGAACGAGCGGCGGATGGTAGGCCCGCCGCCCAGCCGTGAAGCTCCACCGTCGACATGCGCGAGATCACGCATCGAGGAACCGCACGTCCCGCGCGTTGCGCTGGATGAACGACCGCCGCGACTCGACGTCCTCGCCCATCAGCACGGAGAAGATCTCGTCCGCGGCGGCCGCGTCGTCGAGGGTGACCTGCAGGAGCACCCGGTGGTCGGGGTCCATCGTGGTCTCCCACAGCTCCTGGTAGTTCATCTCGCCGAGGCCCTTGTAGCGCTGGATGGGGGCGTCCTTGGGGAGCCGGCCACCGTTGGCCTGACCGGCGGCGACCATCTCGTCGCGCTGGCGGTCGCTGAACGCGAACTCGTGCTCGCGGTTGGACCACTTGAGGCGGTAGAGCGGGGGCTGGGCGAGGTAGACGTAGCCGGCCTCGATCAGCGGGCGCATGAAGCGGAACAGCAGCGTCAGCAGCAGCGTGCGGATGTGCATGCCGTCGACGTCGGCGTCGGCCATGAGCACGATCTTGTGGTAGCGCGCCCGGGTGATGTCGAAGTCCTCACCGACGCCGGTGCCGAAGCCGGAGATGAGGGCCTGGACCTCCTGGTTGGCGAGGACCTTGTCGATGCGGGCCTTCTCGACATTCAGGATCTTGCCGCGGATCGGGAGGATCGCCTGGTTGAAGGGGTTGCGGCCCTGGACGGCGGAGCCGCCGGCGGAGTCACCCTCGACGATGTAGACCTCGGAGACCGAGGGGTCCTTGGACTGGCAGTCCTTGAGCTTGCCGGGCAGGCCGCCGGACTCCATGAGCCCCTTGCGGCGGGTCGCCTCGCGGGCCTTGCGGGCGGCGATGCGCGCCGCGGACGCCTGGACGGCCTTGCGGACGATCTCGCGACCCTCGGTGGGGTGCCGCTCCAGCCAGTCGCCGAACCGGTCGGTCATCGCGCCCTGCACGAAGCCCTTGACCTCGGAGTTGCCGAGCTTGGTCTTGGTCTGGCCCTCGAACTGCGGCTCGCCGAGCTTGACCGAGATGACGGCGGTGAGGCCCTCGCGAATATCGTCGCCGGTGAGGTTCTCGTCCTTGTCCTTGAGGAGGTTCTGCTTGCGCGCGAAGTCGTTGACCAGGCGGGTCAGCGCGGCGCGGAAGCCCTCCTCGTGGGTGCCGCCCTCGTGGGTGTTGATGGTGTTGGCGTAGGTGTGGACCGACTCGGAGTAGGCATTGGTCCACTGCATCGCGACCTCGACGGACAGGGACTTGCCCTGGTCCTCGAGCTCGAAGTCGATGATGTCGTCGTGCACGACGTCGGCCCGCTTGGACGTGTTGAGGTGCTTGACGTAGTCGAGCAGGCCGTTGTCGTAGCGGTAGGTCACCGAGCGGCCCTTGGCCTTGCCGGCCCGGTCCTTGGCGACCTCCTCCTGCGCGCCCTCGTCGGCGCCCTCGCCGGCCTCGGTCTCGACGCTGTCGACCGCGCCCATCTCCTCGGCCTCGAGGTCCGCGTCGGCGTCGGCCTGCGCCTGGGGACGCTCGTCGGTGAGGACGATGGTCAGGCCCTTGTTGAGGAAGGCCATCTGCTGGAAGCGGGCGCGGATCGTCTCGAAGTCGTAGGTCGTCGTCTCGAAGATCTTGTCGTCGGCCCAGAAGGTGATGGTCGTGCCGTTGCGGTCCGACGCCTCCTCCTTGGCCAGGGGGGCGACGGCCTCGCCGTGGTCGAACTCGACGCGCCAGGCGTGGCCGAGCTGGTGGACCTCGGCGACCAGCCGGGTGGACAGGGCGTTGACCACCGACGAGCCCACGCCGTGCAGACCGCCGGACACCTTGTAGCCACCGCCGCCGAACTTGCCGCCGGCGTGCAGCTGGGTGAGGACGAGCTCGACGGTGCTCATGCCGTACTGCTCGTTCCTGCCTGTGGGGATGCCACGCCCGTTGTCGGCGACGCGCACCCCTCCGTCGGCGAGCAGGGTCACGTCGACGCGGTCGGCGAACCCCGCCATCGCCTCGTCCACGGCGTTGTCCACGATCTCCCACACGAGGTGGTGCAGACCGCGCTCACCGGTGGACCCGATGTACATGCCCGGGCGCTTGCGGACGGCCTCGAGCCCCTCCAGCACCTGGATCGAGCTGGCGTCGTAGTCGCCGCTGGGGGCCGGCGCCTGCTGGGCGAGGTCCTCGGCGAGCTTCTCGACGGCCTCGGGACCGGTGGGCTCCTCGACGTCGGCCACAGTGCTCCTCACAAACGATCGCGCGTATGCCGGAAACCTCCCGCACGACCCTGGCCCGTGATGCGGGCAGGGGTCGCGCCCTCGGCCGCGTCATGCGCGTGCCGTGATGAGGCCGGACACCGGTCGCCACCTTGGCTGACCGTCCGTCAGTCTATCGGTCGCGGGAGGTAAAACACGCCTCCTGAGGCCCCTGGGAGCCATGTCGGCGGAAAATTTCCGCCATCTGCATGGTCCCCCTCACGGACGGGGTCGCGAGAGGCCCCTGTGGGCCGCCATCCGCCCCGCCATGGGGCGTCAGCGGAGGCTCAGCACGAGCTCCTCGACCTCACGCACGTCGCGCTCGATGGCCTCGGCGGGGCGAGGCGTGGTGACGGGGTCGGCCATGATCCGCTCCAGCGGGCCCCGCGCCCGGTCGAAGGCCTCGTGCGCCCGGCGGATGTCCGGGTGCCAGCACGCCCCGAGCACGAGATAGCCGAGGGCGGCGAGCGAGCGCTCCATGCGGTGATAGGGACCGACGGTGTCGCGGCTGTCCGCCAGCGCTCGTCGGGCGACGACGTCGGACTCGAGCAGCTCGTAGTAGAGGTTGCGTCTGTGGTCCAGCGCGTCCCGCGTCTCGAGGGCGCCGGCGGCGAGGTCCACCATGACGCGCTCGGTCGCGACGACGACCCGCCGGGCGTGCGCTCGCAGCACGATCTCCGGCGCCCGTCGACCCGTCGCCCAGAGCACGAGCAGCGCGCAGGCCACGCCGACGAGCGTGTCGACCAGCCGGTCCGCCACCACCGAGGACACGGACTCGCCCGGGGCGGACGCCATACCGATGGTGAGGGCGAGCGGGGTGATCACGACCACGGCGAGCGCGTAGTTGCGCGTGACGAGCAGCTCCACGACCAGCTGCATGCCGGCCACGACGACCACCAGCCACCAGCCCTGCGGGTCCAGCGCCAGCAGCCCCGCAAAGATCAGGAGCCCGACCAGCGTCCCGAGGGTGCGGTGCACGCCGCGGACGGTCTGGACCTCGCGGGTGCCGCCCTGGTGCAGGACCAGCGCGGCGAAGCAGACGGCCCAGTAGACGTGGCCCTGGTGCAGGACGTGCGCGACCAGACCGGCGAACGTGGTGGCCAGACCCACGCGCAGCACCATGAGCAGCACCTCTGACGGCCATCGCGCCGCCTCCCGCAGCAGGTAGCCCGCACCGGGTCGACCGAGGGCGGTGTCGCGCAGCTGCTCGGCGTCGACGGCCGCATCGACGAGTGGCTCCTGCTCGCCGCCCCGGACGTCGTGATCGGCGGCCTCGTCGTCCACCGATCCCCACGGTCGGGGCTCGACGCCCAGCCGGGCCCCGGCCAGGCGTGCGCTCGCGGCGGCATAGGTGAGCTGGGCGCGCTCCAGGCGCTCCACCAGCCGTGGGGGCCGACCACCGTCGGTGACGGCGGTCCAGGCCCGGTGCAGCGCGCCCGAGGCGCTCGCTCGCAGCGCCTCGAGGTCGCCGTCGTCGTCCCTGCCAGGCTCTGGGGTCGGGTCCTGGGGGACACCGGCGGCAAACGCCCGTATGGCGCCCTCCGCCGCCTCGGTCGCCCGCTGCTCGGCCCGGTGCGGCGCCACGAGCAGGTCCGCCATGCCGATCACCCACGCCGACACCGCTCCGGCGAAGGTCAGCGCCACCACGCTCCAGGGAGCCGCGCCGTGGGTGACCGCGAGATTGCCCACGCCCAGCACCAGGACGAAGAAGTAGGAGCCGGGTGGCCCGACCTTGAGCGCCACGCACACGAACGCCGCGACCATCGCCACCACCACGAGCACCGCGACCGTCACGACGGGGTGGCCCGCCGTCATCGCCCCCAGCGCCACCGCCCCGGTCAGGCCGAGGGCGGCCAGCGCCATGACCCGGGCCCGGAAGCGGCCGGGCGCGGTGGCGCCATACAGGATGGTGAAGACCCCGAGGCTCGCCACGAGACCGAGGGACAGGTGCCCGGCCAGCTGCCCGACGGACAGGGGCACCGCCATGGCCACGGCGGCCTTGACCGCGACCGGCCATCGCGGCGGTGAGGGGTTGAGGCGCAGAATCGTGCGCGTGTGGCGGCGCAGGCTGGGAGAGCTCATCGCCACCATCATCCCGCGCGTCAGTCCCCGTCGGTCACGTCGATCACCGAGAACGTGGCGACGCCGTGGGCGATGGCCTTGTCGTCCTCGGCGCGGACCACGTCGCCCTCCACCATGACCAGCGATCCTCCCTGCTTGCGGACCTCGGCGCTGGCGAGCAGCTCCTCGCCGACCTTGGCCCCGGAGAGGAAGGTCACGGTGAGCGAGACGGTCACGGCGCTCTTGCCGTCGGGCAGGTCGGAGCGAACGGCGTCGCCCATGACGGAGTCGAGGAGGGTGCCGAGCAGCCCGCCGTGCACGCCGCCGTTGACGTTGCTGTGCTCGTCGGTGGGCGTGACGCGCAGCCCGGCGTCGTCACCGGGACGGTCCGTGGCCGAGGGGTCGCTGCCGGTGACGCCGAGAGTGTCGAGGAAGGTCATTCTCGTCACTTGCCCCCGCCCAGGGCTCCTGAGACCTCGGGCGAGGACCTAGGGTCTGCCGTATGACGCCCGACGCCGCCTCCCACGCCCCCCGCACGACGCTCGCCCTGGTCGGCCTGCTGACCGTCGCGGGGGTCCAGCACTTCCGCAAGCCGCGCCCCTTCGACTCGATCGTGCCGCCGGCGCTGCCCGGGCCGGCTCGGTGGTACACCTACGGCTCCGGCGTGGCGGAGCTCGCCACCGCGGCGCTGCTGGCGGTGCCGCAGACCCGCCGGCTGGGTGGCGCGGCAGCGACGGCGCTGTTCGTCGCGGTGTTCCCGGCCAACGTGCAGATGGCGTGGAACTGGCGGCGCAAGCCGGCCAAGCTGCAGGCCATCGCCTACGGCCGGCTGCCGCTGCAGGGCCTGCTCGTCGCGGGGTCGGAGCACGTGCGCAAGCACGGGTGACGCACCCTGTCGTCTGTCCTGTCGTCTGACTGGTCGTCTACCGTGAAGGCATGGATCGTCGTCTCGCCCTCGCAGCCCTCGCCTCCTCGATCGCCCTGGTGACCGCCTGCTCGGGCGGCTCCGGCGCCGCGACGACCTCCACCACCGCCTCCACCACCGCCTCTCCCAGTTCCGCATCCGCCTCGGCGTCGGGGTCAGGGACGTCGAGCGGCGCGACGAGCACCGCCAGCACCGCCAGCACCCCCGCCGCAGCCGTCGCCCTCCCCAAGGGTCACCAGTGGTTGACGGTGCCCGCGCTCGGCACCCGCCTCGCCATCCCCACGACCTGGAAGGCCCTGGACGTCGCCACCCTGCGCGACCAGAAGGGGACGCCTGCCTACGCCAAGGCCGCGGCGGACCTCGGCTACACCGAGACGGAGCTCACGAGTCTCGTGTCGTCCGGGGCGTTCGCGATCGCGGTGGGGCCCAACACCGGGGAGACGGCGCCCAACCTGCTGATCCGCGCCATCGGCGGGGGAACCTTCGAGGACGGCGACCAGCTCACCTCCGGCACCCGCGGCGAGACCGGCACCCTCGACGCCCAGAGCAAGCCGCAGACCGCGGTGGGGCCGGGCGTGCGCGGCGACTACCACGCCACCGTCGACGGCACCGTCCTGCACGGCTCCCAGCTCGCGGTCACCAGCCAGGGCCAGCAGGACGTGATCGCGATCGGCGCGGCCGACGCCGCCACGGTCAAGAAGGTCATGGACGTCGTCGTCGCGACCTACTCGACCGCCCCCTGAGGTCAGTGGCTCAGCCGTAGGTGTCCCGCGGGCCGCGCCCGTCCGTGGCGCGTCGGCGCCCGTGCCCCCACCGCGGGGCGCTCGGCCCGACGACCCGCAGCTCCTCCACGACCCCCTCGCCCACCTCGGCCGACAACCGCCCGAGGATCGTCGACGCCATGAGCCGCAGCTGGGTGGCCCACGCC
This sequence comes from Arsenicicoccus sp. UBA2120, assembly GCF_002330965.1. Taxonomy (NCBI): domain Bacteria; kingdom Bacillati; phylum Actinomycetota; class Actinomycetes; order Micrococcales; family Intrasporangiaceae; genus Arsenicicoccus; species Arsenicicoccus sp. UBA2120. Next base: position 30,444 of record NZ_DCYC01000026.1, on the reverse strand, counting down.
GTCGACGACGCCCGCACCGTCAGCACCCCCTCGTCGAAGGTCACCGGCTCGCTGTGCTCCGCCACGTCGGACCCCACGACCTGCGGCCAGCGCCCCATCACCGACCCGACCTTGACGTCCGACTGCCAGCCCCGGCCGGTCACCAGGCGCTCGAGGGTGTCCCCGAGCAGGAGCGGGTCTCGTCCGTCGACCTCGGCGGCCGAGCCGCTCAGCATCACCTCCGACGGACGGCGACGTCGCTTGGCCATCGAGCCGGGGCGCAGGCCCTTGCCCTTGGCCACCGTCCGGGCCCGCAGCAGCGCGGCGGACGCTGCCGTCCTGGCCGCGTCCGGGTCCAGGCGGGGGTCCGGCTCGTCGGCGTGATCGTCCCGCTCGGCCGCACGGCCCGCGGCGTCGTCGGGCGGGGCCCCGTCATACGGCTGGTCAGGAGGCTGGCTGCTCAACGGGGTTCACCTCCCCGCGTTTCACGTGGAACCGCGCACTCTCGCCGAGCTCGGACGGGATGTCGTCACCGACTGCCGCCGTGATGAGCACCTGCTCGCAGTCCGCCACGAGACCGGCGAGCCGCGAGCGTCGTCCGGCGTCGAGCTCGGCGAAGACGTCGTCGAGGATCAGGACCGGGTCCTCGCGCAGGTCCGTGCGGAGCAGCTGGAAGGCCGCGAGCCTCAGCCCGAGCGCGAAGGACCAGGACTCGCCGTGGGAGGCGTAGCCCTTGGCCGGCAGGTCTCCGAGCCCCAGGACGAGGTCGTCGCGGTGCGGCCCGACCAGCGTGATCCCGCGCTCGACCTCCTGGTCCCGGACCCGGGCCAGCGAGTCCACGATCAGCTCGGCGAGCTCGGGGATCTCGGGCACCTCGCCCTCGGCGAGGCGAGCGGCCGCCTCCTCGTGCAGGGACGAGCGATAGGTGACCCGTGCGTCGGACTGTCCCGCGCTCACCTCGTCATAGGCCTGCGCCAGATAGGGGCCGAGGTCGCGCAGCAGGCGCAGCCGGGCATAGAGCAGGCTCGACCCGACCTGCGCGAGGTGCTGGTCCCACACGTCCAGGGTGTGCAGCGCGCTCGCCCGGGAGTCCTCCACCGGTCCTTGGTCGTATGCCGACCCCCGGCGCGAGCCCTTGCGCAGGACCGGTGCGGCGGACTTGAGCAGGGCGTTGCGCTGCTTGACGACCTTGTCGTAGTCGGCGCGGACCCCGGCCCAGCGGGGTTGGCGCTGGACGAGCAGGTCGTCGAGGAAGCGCCGGCGCTCGGAGGGGTCCCCCTTGACCAGGGCGAGGTCCTCGGGGGCGAAGAGCACCGTCCGCAGCGACCCCAGCACCTCCCGGGTGCGGGTCACGGGGGAGCGGTTGAGCTTGGCCCGGTTGGCCCGGCCGGGGGTGATCTCGAGCTCGATCAGCGTCTCGCGGCCGTCCCGCACGACCACGCCGCGCACGATCGCCTGCTCGGCGCCATGACGCACGAGGGGCGCATCCTGCGCGACCCGGTGCGAGCCGAGCGTCGCGAGGTAGCCGATGGCCTCGACCAGGTTGGTCTTGCCCTGGCCGTTGAGGCCCTCGAAGGTCGTGACACCCGGTCCCAGCGGCAGCTCCGCGGTCTCGTAGCTGCGGAAGCTGCCGAGGGACAGGTGCCGGACGTACACCTCAGTGCTGCTGCAGGTCCTGGGTGCCGGACTCGTCCCCGCCACCCTGACGGCCCTCGGCCTTCGCGCCCGTGTCGTCGCTCTTCTCCTCGGCGCCGCGGTGGACGTCGGACTTGGGCGTGCCCTCGAGCATCTGCACGGCGTGGCCGCCGAACTGGCCGCGCAGGGCGGCGACGGCCTGCATGGCGGGGGAGTTCTCCTGGCGCGACTGGAAGCGCGCGAACAGCGAGGCTGCGAGCACCGGCATGGGGACGGCGAGCTCGATGGCCTCCTCGAGGGTCCAGCGACCCTCGCCGGAGTCCGTCGTGAACTCGCTGATGCCCTCGAGGTCGGGGGTCTCCTCCAGCGCCTTGACCATGAGGTCGAGCAGCCAGGACCGCACGACGGTGCCGCGGGTCCACGCCTTGAAGCAGCCCTCGACGTCCTCGACGATGTCCTTGGCCATGAGCAGCTCGAAGCCCTCGGCGTACGCGTGCATCAGGCCGTACTCGATGCCGTTGTGCACCATCTTGGCGTAGTGGCCGGCGCCGACCTTGCCCGCGTGGACGAAACCCTCCTCGCGCGGACCCTCGGGGCGCAGCGCGTCGAAGATCGGCATCGCGCGCTCGACGAGCTCGTCGCCGCCGCCGCACATCAGGCCGTAGCCGTTGTCCTTGCCCCAGATGCCGCCGGAGACGCCGCAGTCGAGGTAGCCGATGCCCTGGCCGGCCAGCAGCTCGGCGTTGACGGCGTCGTCGGTGAACTTGCTGTTGCCGCCGTCGATCACGAGGTCGCCCTCGTCGAGGACCTCGGACAGCTGCTGGATCGTCTCGCGGGTGGGGTCTCCGGCCGGGACCATGACCCACACGGTGCGCGGTGCCTCGAGCCTGCTCACCAGGTCCTCGAGGGAGGTGGCGTCGCTGACGTCGGGGTTGCGGTCGTAGCCGACGACCTCGTGCCCGGCCGCACGGATGCGGTCGCGCATGTTGCCGCCCATCTTGCCGAGGCCGATGAGTCCGAGCTGCATGGGTGAACCTTTCCTGGCGCGGTGGGCGCCGACGAGGAGGTCGGGGCTAGTGGGTTCCGGGGGGTGGGTGCGGTGGTGGTCGGGCAGCGGTGGCGGGTCAGGCGGGGAAGCGCACCGGCATCAGGACGTAGCGATAACTCATGTCCGGCTCGGCGTCGGCGTCGGCCTGGCCGACGAGCACGGCCGGGCGGCTGGGCTGGGTGAACTGCAGGCGGCAGTGCGACGTGCCGAGGGCGCCGAGGCCGTCGAGCAGGAAGTGCGGGTTGAAGCCGATCTCGAGCTCCGGGCCGGTCATCGTGCACGGCACCGCCTCGCTGGCCTGCGCGTCGTCGCCGGCACCGGCCTCGATGGCCAGCTGTCCGTCGGTGAAGCGCAGCCGCACCGGGGTGTTGCGCTCGGCGACCAGGGCGACGCGCTTGACGGCCTCGACCAGCGCCGCCGTCTCGACGACGGCCTCGCTGTCGACCGAGGACGGAAAGATCGACGTGACCTTGGGGTACTCGCCGTCGAGCAGGCGGGTCGTCGTGCGGCGGGTGCCCGCCTCGAAGCCGACCAGGCCGTTACCGCCGGCCGCGTCGCCCAGGGCGATCTCGACCGAGCCGGAGGCACCGAGCGACTTCGCGGTGTCGGAGAGCAGGCGGGCCGGGATCAGCGCGACGTGGGCGGTGCCGGGTGCGGAGGGGCTCCAGGTGAGCTCGCGCATCGCCAGGCGGTAGCGGTCCGTGGCCAGCAGCGTCATCTTGTCGCCATCGATCTCGACGCGGACGCCGGTGAGGATCGGGAGGGTGTCACCGCGGTCGGCCGCCACGTGCACCTGGGCCACGGCCTGGGTGAAGGTCGTGCCGTCGATGGAGCCGCTGGGCTCGGGGCTGCTGGGGAGCGTGGGGTAGTCGCTGACCGGCATCTGCAGCAGCGCGAAGCGGCTGGACCCGCAGGTGAGCTGGACCTTGGAGCCGTCGGTGGCGAGCTCGGCCGGCTTGGCGGGCAGGTTGCGGCAGATGTCGGCGAGCAGGCGGCCGTTGACGAGCGCGGACCCGGCCTCGGTGACCTCGGCGGCGATGGTGAGCCGAGCGGAGATCTCGTAGTCGAAGGCCGACAGCGTGACGGTGTCGTCGTCCTTGGCCTCGATCAGGACGCCGGCGAGCACCGGGGTCGGCGGGCGGTTGGGCAGCGCGCGGGCCACCCAGGTGACCGCCTCGGTGAGGACCTCACGCTCCAGTCGGAACTTCACCGTCGGTCACTCCTCATCGCTTGCTCCTGCTCTCCACTCGGACCGCACACGCGTCCAGTCCCGCACGACAGTAGTGCAACGACCGCCGCGACGTGTAGTTCTCCCCAGCCGTTCTCGTGCCGTCCCGGCCCGTGGGTTGTCCGTGATCCGTGGAGGCTCGTTCATGCCCTCGTCCCCAGATGTACGCGGGGCGGATCGATCCAGGTGAATAGGTCTCATCGTTGTCATAGGGCCTGTGGACGTTGTGGACAACTCTCGTCTCCGCACGTCAGGGGCCGGACGGGCCTGTGTACTCCGTGTGGAGCGATCGGTGGACACACAACGTTGCCTGGGGACGACGGCGGGTTGTCCACATCCCGTCCACCGACGATGCCCGCTCGTCCCCAGGTGGAGTGGGGGGTTATGCCCGAGTTATCCACCGACGGCCCACAGGGCGTCCGGACCTGCCCGACATCACCCGGGTCAACACGGCCAGCGATCATCCACAGGGTTTTCCACAGCTGGGGATAGGCCGAGCGAGTGATCTTCTGGGACCGGGGGATTGACGCTGAGTAACACTTGTCGCTATATGCGTCACGATGCACAGGTCTGTGGACAACCCTGTGGACAGCCAGCTCCGCGGGATCCTCGCGGGCAGAGGGCGTCGGGCGGGACGCCCGTGTCAGCTGGGGTTGGACTTGATCCGGTTGGTCAGCTCGGTGACCTGGTTGTAGATCGCCCGACGCTCGCTCATGAGCTCTCGGATCTTGCGGTCGGCGTGCATCACGGTCGTGTGGTCGCGCCCACCGAACTGCTGGCCGATCTTGGGCAGCGACAGGTCGGTCAGCTCGCGGCAGAGGTACATCGCGATCTGGCGTGCGGTCACGAGCACCCGCGACCGGGAGGTGCCGCACAGGTCGTCGACCGTCAGACCGAAGTAGGACGCGGTCTGCGCCATGATCGTCGCGGGCGTGATCTGGTTGGTCTGGTCCGCGGGGATCAGGTCCTTGAGGACGACCTCGGCCAGGGTCATGTCGACGCCCTGGTGGTTGAGGCTCGCGAAGGCGGTGACGCGGATCAGGGCGCCCTCGAGCTCGCGGATGTTGGTCGAGATCTTGCTCGCGATGAACTCCAGCACGTCGTCCGGCGCGGTCATGCGCTCCTGGGCGGCCTTCTTGCGCAGGATCGCGATCCGGGTCTCGAGGTCCGGGGGCTGCACGTCGGTCAGCAGGCCCCACTCGAACCTGCTGCGCATCCGCTCCTCGAAGCCGGAGAGCAGCTTGGGCGCCACGTCGCTGGTGATCACGACCTGCTTGTTGGCGTTGTGCAGCGTGTTGAAGGTGTGGAAGAACTCCTCCTGCGTCTGCACCTTGCCCTGCAGGAACTGGATGTCGTCGATCATCAGGAAGTCGATGTCGCGGTAGCGCCGCTGGAAGTCGCTGGCCTTGTTGGCGCCGATCGAGTTGATGAAGTCGTTGGTGAACTCCTCCGAGTTCACGTACTTCACGCGGACGTTCGGATAGATCTGCTGGGCGTAGTGCCCGATCGCGTGGAGCAGGTGCGTCTTGCCCAGTCCCGAGCCGCCATAGATGAACAGCGGGTTGTAGGCCTTGGCCGGCGCCTCGGCGACCGCGATGGCGGCGGCGTGGGCGAACCGGTTGCTGGACCCGATGACGAAGGTGTCGAAGGTGTACTTGGGGTTGAGCTTGGCGTCGCGGCCGTCCTCCGGCACGAACGGCTTGCGGAACATCTCACGGATCCCGTCGCCCTCGGCGAGCAGCTCGCGGTCGTCGTCCGCGTCGTCGTCCTGAGCCCACCGTATGCCGGGGGCGTGGCCAGGACCGCCGTCGTGCCGGGCTGCCTCGGCATACGGCCGCTCCCCTCCGAACGAGGCGTCGGTGGACACGGGGCGCGGCACGCGCTCGTCGCGCACGAGGCGGGGCCCGTCGGTCGAGCGCGGGTCCGACTGGCGGCGGTCGCCGTCGTGGCGCACCGCGTCGGAGGACGTCACGACGTGCGGGACCTCGCCGGGCGAGCCGGGACGCTGCGTGCTGTCGTCGCGGTCCTCCGCCTCGGACAGCTCCAGCGAGCTGTCGACGGTGACCGCGAGGCGCACGTCGCGACCGAGCTGCTCCTGCAGCGCCGCGACCAGCTCGGTGCGGATGCGCTTCTCGACGATGTCGCGGGTGTAGTCGTTGGGGACGGCGATGAGCGCGGTCCCCTCGAGCAGACCGACGAGCCGGCTGAGCCGCAGGAAACCACGGTGCTGGGCAGAGATGCCGCCCGACTCGAGGGCGCGCAGCGTGTCTCGCCATACGCGGGGGACGTCCACCTGCGCGTCGGTCACGAAGTGCCTCGTTTCACGGTCTGCTGCTCGGCTGCGTGCCTGCTGGCACGACCTGGGGACGACGGGGCGTCCTGGCTGTGGATGACGCTGGATCGACGCTGGTGGCGCCGTGGTCCACACCTTTGTCCACAGGCTGTGGACAAGAGCATAAACAGGCGGGGCCGCGCCGACCGGAAGCCACCACGCTAACAACCCCCGTGTCTCGTCACAAAGGGAGCGGAGCGCCGGGCGGGTGAACGCCGACCGCCCCGGTCGGCGTGTCGTCGGATCCCGCCCCAGGCCATCGCCGATGCTGGAGACGTCGTGTGCCCTCGTCGGACCCGATGTCGCAGGAGACGGCGTCCGCGCAGCTGCGACGGTTTGACCGCTCTCGACCGGCTGACGTACCTTGGAGGACGGTCGGTTCGCGCCGACCCGTTTTGCATGCCGGTTGGCACCCGCTCGTCCGTCTCGTCATCGCGGGGCCGCGACCCGTCAGGCGTGCAGACCACCCGCCCAACGGGTCCACCACGAGTGGACCGCCCGACACCGTCAACGGAGTTGTCCCGTGAGCAAGCGCACCTTCCAGCCGAACAACCGTCGTCGCGCCAAGACGCACGGCTTCCGCCTCCGCATGCGCACCCGCGCCGGCCGCGCCATCCTGGCCGCCCGCCGTCGCAAGGGCCGCTCCGAGCTGTCCGCCTGAGAGCCGACCTCCCGTGCTGTCGGCGCAGCACCGCCTGCGCGACAGCGCGGACTTCGCCTCGACGGTGGGCGGACGGACGTCCGTCCGCTCGGGCAGCCCGCTGCTCGTGGTGCACACCAACCTGACCGACTCGCGTGCGGCCCAGCCGCCGCGGGTCGGTCTCGTCGTGTCTAAGGCCGTCGGTGGAGCGGTCGTGCGCAACCGAACCAAGCGTCGGCTGCGGCACGCGATGCGTGACCGGGTGGAGACCCTGCCCCGCGGCCTGGACGTGGTCGTCCGGGCCAACCCCCCGGCTGCCGAGGCGGACCACGCTCGGCTGGTCGCCGAGCTCGACCGGCTTCTCACCCGCTGCCTGACCAAGGTGCGTCCCTGATGGCCCCGGCATGGCACGCCGAGTGGCGGCGGCGCCCGGTCAAGGCCCTGGCCCTCGGTCTGATCCGCTTCTACCAGCTGTGGATCTCGCCGCTGACCCCGCCGTCGTGCCGGTTCTATCCCAGCTGCTCCGCCTACGCCATGACCGCGGTCCAGCGGTTCGGGCCGGTCAAGGGCACCTGGCTCGCTGCGCGTCGTCTCGGGCGATGCCATCCGTGGAACCCCGGCGGGGTCGACCACGTTCCCGAGAAGGACCCCCCTCCACGGACCCTCTGACGTCGCCTCGCGGGTGACCGCGGCCGGCCCACGACAGGGCAGACTGGACCCAGACCTGCACCACCCATGGCGGACGACCGCCTGAGCACAGAGGACGAGATGGACTTCTTCAGCACCTTGCTGCGGCCGATCGAGATCGCCGTCGCGTGGATCATGTACGGCTTCCACCAGCTGTTCACGACCATCGGCATGGACCCTGAGGGCGGTCTCACCTGGGGCCTGTCCATCGTCGGTCTCGTGGTGGTGATCCGGATCCTGATCACGCCGCTGTTCATCAAGCAGCTGCACGCCTCGCGCAAGATGACGCTGATCCAGCCGGAGCTGCAGAAGATCCAGGCGAAGTACAAGGGCAAGACCGACCCCGACTCCCGTCAGAAGATGACGGAAGAGACGATGGCCCTCTACAAGGACTCCGGCACCAACCCGTTCTCGTCCTGCCTGCCGATCCTGCTGCAGATGCCGATCTTCTTCGCGCTGTTCAACGTGCTCAACGGTCTCGGGTCGATCGCGAGCGGGGCTCGTGACGGTGTGGGACCCATCACGGCGGCCGTCGCCAGGCAGGCCGAGCTGTCGACCTTCGCCGGGGTGCAGCTCTCGGACAAGTTCATCGGCAGCGAGGACCTGGCGGCCAAGGCCATCACGGTGGCCCTGATCGTCCTGATGTCGATCACGCAGTTCACGTCGCAGCACCAGGCCATGACCAAGAACATGCCGGCGTCCGCCATGGACAACCCGATGTTCAAGCAGCAGAAGATCCTGCTCTACGTCATGCCGGTCGTCTTCGCCGTCTCGGGCATCAACTTCCCCATCGGTGTCCTCATCTACTGGCTGGTCACCAACCTGTGGTCGATGGGCCAGCAGTTCTACACCATCGGTCGTATGCCGACCCCCGGCTCCCCGGCCTACGAGCGTCTCGAGGCCAAGCGCAAGGCCCAGGGCAAGCCCATGCCGGGCGCCAGCAGCGTGACCCGAGGCACCAGCGCCGCCGCCACCGACACCGTGGACGGCGAGGTCACCTCTCCCCGACCGAGCGGGCAGCGCGTGCAGCCCAAGCGCAAGGGACGCAAGGGCACCGGTCCTGCAGGTGGGGCCGCGGGGGGAGCCTCCCGGGCCACCTCGGAGGGCACGGACTGACCGCGAGGTCACCGACCCCAGCAGCGCACCGACCAGCACCGACCAGCACCGACCGGCGCCTCCGGGACGACCCTCGTCCTACCGCCGGCCACGACGAGAAAGGCTGACCGCAATGAACACGAGCACCACCGAGGGCGTCGAGCCGCAGACGGACGGCGCCCCTGACCAGACGTCCCAGGCTGTCTCTGACACCCGGATCGAGCAGGCCGCGCAGGCCGAGCAGCGGGAGCATGGCCAGGACCAGGAGCATGGCCAGGACCAGGACCAGGACCGGACCGAGGACCAGGACCAGGACGCGGACCGGACCGAGGACCAGGGCCGCGAGCCTGGGCGCCGGTCCGGGGGACGGGTGGCCCTGCTGGAGCGCGAGGGCGAGGTCGCAGCCGACTTCCTCGAGACGCTGCTGGACATCGCTGACCTGGACGGCGACATCGACGTCGACGTGGACGGCGACCGTGCGTCCGTGGCGATCGTGGACTCCGACGAGGGCCGTGTCCCGCGCCGCCTGGTCGGCGACCAGGGCAAGGTCCTCGAGGCACTGCAGGAGCTCACGCGCCTCGCGGTGCAGGCCGAGACGGGCGAGCGCAGCCGCCTCATGCTGGACGTGGCGGGGCACCGCGCCTCGCGTCGTGACGAGCTCGTCGAGCTCGCCCGTGACGCCGTGCGCGAGGTCAAGGAGTCCGGCGAGGAGAAGGCCCTGGAGCCGATGACCGCGTTCGAGCGCAAGGTCGTCCACGACGAGGTCCTCGCGGCCGGGCTGAGCTCGGAGTCCGAGGGCACGGAGCCCCGGCGTCACGTCGTGGTCCTCCCGGCCTGATGACGCCCCAGCGCGACCAGCACGACCAGACTGACCACGACGGCGCCGCTCCCGACCTGGGGGCGGCGCTGCCGCGTGTGCCGGCCGCGGCCGAGGTCGTCTTCGGCGACCGCCTCCCCCTGGCGCAGGTGTTCGTCGAGGCCTTGGCCACCACCGGTGTGGCCCGCGGCCTCATCGGCCCCCGCGAGATCCCCCGCCTGTGGGAGCGGCACGTGCTCAACTGCGCTGTCGTGGCCGAGCTCGTCCCCCGGGGCGCCGCGATCGTCGACGTGGGGTCGGGTGCCGGACTGCCGGGGCTCGCCCTGGCGATCGCCTGCCCGGCGAGCGAGGTGCACCTCGTCGAGCCCCGGCGCCGGGCGACTGACTGGCTCACGGCCACCGCCTCCGCCCTCGGGCTCGACAACGTCATCGTCCACCAGGGTCGGGCCCAGGACGTGGTCGGCACCGTCGTCGCCCCGGTTGCGACGGCTCGCGCGGTGACGCGCATCGGCCAGCTGGCGCAGTGGTGCGCCCCACTCACGTCTGCCGGAGGGACCCTCCTGGCGCTGAAGGGCGCGAGCGTGGTCACCGAGCTGGAGGAGGACTCTGCGGCGCTGCGAGCGGCGCACGTGGTCGACCACGAGGTCTTGAGCTGCGGTGCCGAGATCCTGGAGACACCCACGACCGTCGCTCGCCTCTACCTGGCGGACGACCACGTGCCGGGGATCGCGATCGTGCCCGAGGGCTCCGGCCCCCGGCGTGGGCGAGCCGGCAAGGGACGCCGCCGGGCGTCCAGCTCCTAGCCCGGTCTCGGTCCGTCGGTCACGAACGGCCGCCGCGGCGTCGGCGCCGGCCTCGCACCTGGGTGGTTCGTCCCCCCGGACTCGTCGTCCGGTCCCGGGCCCGGTCTCGTCGTCCGTCCGGGTCTCGTTGTTCGTTCCCCGTCTTGAGCTGCAGCCCCTGACGGGGCATGGCGGCCCAGAGCGTCACTGCTACACCAGGCGGGCCATTCATCTGTGAGGCCGAGGCTGGAATCCAGTGGGGTCGGTGGCTGGCCCAGAGCACGTTTCACGTGAAACAGATGTCGGCCACGTGGGAACGGGCTTGGACGTCGACTGGGAGCTGACGGAGCGATAGAGGACTGGGTGAGATTCGCAGTCTTGTTTCACGTGGAACGTGTCCCTCACCGATCCGGGACAAAGCGTCCGACGCCGCGCGGCGACACGTGACGAGGCTCGTCCGACGGGGCGTCTAGAGTGGGCGCTTGGCATCATCGAGCGGCACGAGGAGTAGGTGTGAGCGTCACGACCGGGTTGGGTTGGCCCGACCTGCACCTGTTGGCAGGTGGTGGTTCGGGGTTGGGTTGGCCGTCACCTGTTTCACGTGAAACGGCTCGCGTCGAGTCGCGCGGCCGCGCGAACGTCGAGATCCACGAGATGGCCATGGTGGGGGATGACGGCACCGACGTCACAGACATCAACGCGGCCGGAGAGGTCCCCGAGGCTGAAGCCGGGTCTGATGACGGCCCGGCTGACGGCCTGGGTTCTGGGGTCCCCGATGCTGAGCCCGCCGGTGTTGAGGCCGTCGGTGCTGAGCTCGCCGACAGTGAGCTCGTCAGCGCTGAGCCCGCCGGTGCTGAGCCCGCCAGTAGTGAGCTCGTCAGCGCTGAGGTCAGCGGCGCCGAGCTGCGCGAGGCGACCGAGGGAGTGTGCTCCTCGGGGCCGGGCAACGAGGGTGCAGATCCGGCTGCCGGAACTGACGCCGATGCCGGGCCCGACGCCGTTGGCGATGGCGATGGCGTTGACGATGGGCTTGAGCGCGACGACACCGCTGAGGGTGCTCTGGTCGAGCCGTCGCTCGTACCCGCTGGCTCTGACCGCTCGACGGATGCCGGGGAGGCGCTCGGTGCGATGGAGGCCACCGAGGATGCTCGCGCCCGAGGCGTCGAGTGCTCCGGGGCTGGTGTGGACGTGACCGAGGCCGTCGATCCTGGGGCGCAGCGGGCCCAGGCGTCGGCACCGGTGGCCGCGAGCCCCACCTCCGTGGCTGGTGAGGGGGTCGGTGAGGGGGTGGGTGACGGACTGGGGTCGGTCGCCCAGTCCTGGAGCCAGGACCTGCCGGGCAAGGACTATCAGCCCGAGCAGCGCCTTCGCGCCAGCCGCGCGAGGGGCGCCGAGGCCGCCGCGAACGCCGACGTGCAGAGCCGCTTCTTGGGGGCCGCCCCCCATGACGACCGCAAGAGTCGCCTGGCATCCGCGTGGGAGGAGCCGGCGAACCGGCAGGTGGCGGATGCTGCCCTGTTCGGCAACACGGCTGAGGCTGCTCGGGACGAGCTCGCCGAGGTGGCTGCTGCTGTCACGAGCGACGACCCTGTTTCACGTGGAACGGGCAACGAGAGCGGCGATGTCGACGTCGTGGAGACCTTCCGTCAGCAGGAAGACAAGGACCAGGACGCCATGACCGACCTCCAGACCACGCCCACGACGGCAGCCGCCGCCGCACCGGCACCCGTCACTACCCCGCCGACCGCGTACCCCGAGACCACTTCCGCACGGGCGAGCGCGCCGGCCGCGGCGACAACGCCCGCCGGCCGCGCGCAGACCGAGGGTGAGGCCCTCCCGGCACCACGGCGCACCCGCGTCATGACGGTGGCCAACCAGAAGGGTGGCGTCGGCAAGACGACGACCACGGTCAACGTCGCGGCAGCCCTCGCCAAGGCCGGCCTGCGCGTGCTGGTCCTGGACCTGGACCCCCAGGGCAACGCCTCGACCGCGCTCGGTATCCCGCACCACGCCGAGGTGCCCAGCGTCTACGACGTCCTCGTCGACGGTGCGCCGATGCGCGACGTCGTCCAGTCCTGCCCCGACGTGCCCAACCTGCTGTGCGCTCCCGCCACGATCGACCTCGCCGGCGCCGAGATCGAGCTCGTCTCCCTCGTCGCGCGCGAGATGCGCCTGGGTCGTGCGCTGACCGCCTACCTGCGCGACCAGGAGGACCGCGACGAGCGGATCGACTACGTGCTCATCGACTGCCCGCCCAGCCTCGGGCTCCTCACGATCAACGCCTTCGTGGCGGCCGAGGAAGTCTTCATCCCGATCCAGTGCGAGTACTACGCGCTCGAGGGGCTGTCGCAGCTGCTCAAGAACATCGAGCTGATCAAGGCGCACCTCAACCCGTCGCTGCACGTCTCGACGATCCTGCTGACGATGTATGACGGGCGCACCCGGCTCTCGGCGCAGGTCGCCGACGAGGTGCGCCGCCACTTCGGGCAGCAGGTCATCCGGTCGACGGTCCCGCGCTCGGTGCGGATCTCGGAGGCACCCAGCCACGGGCAGACCGTCATGACCTACGACCCGACGAGCAGTGGTGCTCTGTCCTATGCCGCCGCGGCGGTCGAGATCGCACGGCAGGGTGCCGGCGAGGGAGGTATCCGATGAGTGAGAAGCGACGCGGCCTCGGACGCGGACTCGGGGCGCTGATCCCGCAGGCTCCTGCCGGGGACCGCCCGATCGACGTCTTCTTCCGGGACGCCGAGCCGGCGAAGCCCGCCACGGACGTGGCCACCGCCGACTCGGTGACGCCGGAGCAGCAGCCCCCCAGCCCCCTCGGCGACGACCTGCGCGGCCTCGGCTACGGTCGACGACCGCTCGACGCGGGGCTCATCGCCTCGGTCACCTCCGAGGGTGCGATGGCGTCCGAGGGCGGGCTCCAGCAGGTCCCCGGCGCGACCTACGCCGAGGTGCCGGTCGACGCGATCCAACCCAACGCCAAGCAGCCGCGCACCGTCTTCGACGAGGACGACATGGCCGAGCTGGTGTACAGCGTCACCGAGCTGGGCGTCCTGCAGCCCATCGTCGTGCGTCCCCTGCGCGGGGCACCCTCGGCCGACCACCCGCGGGCCGAGTACGAGCTGATCATGGGCGAGCGTCGCTGGCGGGCGACGCAGCGGGCGGGGCTCGCCACCGTGCCTGCGATCGTTCGCAACACCGACGACGACGAGATGCTCCGGCACGCCCTGTTGGAGAACCTCCACCGCTCCGAGCTCAACCCCCTCGAGGAGGCCGCCGCCTACCAGCAGCTGCTCGAGGACTTCGGCTGCACGCACGACGAGCTGGCGGGCAAGCTGGGGCGTTCGCGTCCCCAGATCTCCAACACGATCCGCCTGCTCCGGCTCCCGCCCCTGGTCGCGCGCCGTGTCGCCGCGGGCGTCCTCAGCGCCGGTCACGCACGGGCGCTGCTGGGCCTCGACGACGCCGCTGCCATGGAGCGGCTGGCCCAGCGCATCGTCGCCGAGGGGCTGTCGGTCCGCTCGGTCGAGGAGATCGTCTCGCTCGGCGGCGACGGATCGTCCGAGCCCACGGCGCGGGCACCACGCAACCACGAGCCGCAGCCGGAGCTCGACGAGGTCGCCACGTCCCTGTCCGACCGCTTCGACACCCGGGTCCAGGTCACCATGGGCCGCCGCAAGGGCAAGCTCACGGTCGAGTTCGCGTCGGTCGACGACCTCCAGCGGATCCTCGCCCTGATGGGTCAAGAAGGCGGCCTGGACTCGTCCGGGGTCTGATCCGACGGCAGCCACCCCGGCCACCCGGCCTCGTCGAGGGGACGCATGAGCGCGGGGAGGCCGAACGCCCGCCGCCTCGCACCAGGTGCGAGACGGCGGGCGCTCTAGTCGGGGCTAGCAGGCGCTAGGCGGATCTATGCATGTCTAGGATTCTGTGAGAGCGATTCTAAGCGTCGTCGCGGGCCGCGCGATGCTCCGCGATGACGCGTTCCGCGAGGTCGGCATACACGTCGGCGGCCTCCAGGCCGGCTCCCGCGATGGCCAACGGGACCTGGCTGGTCTCGGTGAGGCCGGGAGAGACGCTGCACTCGAGGAACCACGGGGTGCCCTCGGCGTCGACGATGAGGTCGGTGCGGGACAGGTGGCGGTGGTCGAGGACCCGGTGCGCGGTGAGGGCCGCCTGCAGCGACGCCTCGGTGGCCTCCGGGGAGAGCCGCGCGGGGGTGAAGTACTCCGTCTCGCCCGCGTTGTACATGTGGTCGTAGTCGAAGACCCCGTCGACCGGGCAGATCTCGACCGGCGGCAGGGCCCGCAGCTCGCCGTCCGCCTGCTCGATGACCGTCACCGACACCTCCGTCCCCTCGACGACGTGCTCGACGAGCGCGAGGTCGTCATAGGCATAGGCGTCCACCAGGGCCGCGCCCAGGTCCGTCGCCGTCCGGGCCACGTGGAACCCGAGGGCCGAGCCACCACGAGCGGGCTTGACCGCGAGCGGGAGGCCCAGGTCGCGGGCGAGACGCTCGAGGACGGCCCCGGCGCCGATCTGGCGGAAGGTGCTGTGGGCGACCGCCACGTGCGCGGGGGTCGCGACGCCGGCCCGCGCCACCAGACCCTTGGCGATGGGCTTGTCCCACGCCATGCGCGAGGACGGACCCCGCGGCCCGACGAAGGCAAGACCCAGGTGCTGCAGCACATCTCGCAACGACCCGTTCTCACCGGGTGATCCGTGGAGCGTCGGCCACACGAGGTCGGGCTGCAGAGAGTCGATGGTGCCCAGCAGGTTTCGATCGAGATCGGCGATGGTGACCTGGAAACCCTTGGAGCGCAACGCTTCCGCGAGCCGGCGGCCCGATCGGACGGACACCTCACGCTCGTGCGAGAGGCCACCTGCGAGGACGAGGACAGAGGTCATGACACATCCGGTGAGGGGAGGAGGACTCGGCGAGCCCCGGAGCGGGTGGAATCGTCATACGGCCCGAAGGTGTCGAGCAGCTCCTGCTCGCGCTCGACGACGGTCGCGAAGCGGCGCACGCCCTCGTGGATCCGCTCGGAGGTGGGGTAGGAGAAGTTGAGGCGGGCGTTGCGGCGTCCCGTCCCGTCGGCGTAGAAGCCGGTCCCCGGTGCGTATGCGACGAGCTCCTTGACCGCCAGCGGCAGCATGGCCTTGGTGTCGAGGCCCTCGGGCAGCTCGATCCAGAAGAAGAGGCCGCCCCGGGGGAGGTTCCAGCGGGCCTGCGGCAGCAGCGATCTCAGCGCGTCCGCCATCGCGTCGCGACGCTCCTGGTAGAGCGCGCGATAGCTCGCGGTCTGGGCCTGCCAGTCGATCTCGGACAGGTAGCGCGACGCCACCGCCTGGGTGAACGCGCTCGGGCACAGGATCGCGGCCTCGTTGGCGAGGACGAGCTTCTCGCGGACGGCGTGCGGAGCCACGGCCCAGCCGACGCGCAGACCCGCGGCAAAGATCTTGGAGAAGGTCCCGAGATAGATCACGCCGTCCTCGTCCATGGACTTCAGCGCCGGGTAGGTCCGCCCCTCGAACCCGAGCAGGCCGTAGGGGTTGTCCTCGACCACGAGGATGCCGTGACGGCGACAGATCTCGAGCACCCGCGGTCGACGCTCGTCGGACAGCGCCGTGCCGGCGGGGTTCTGGAAGGTCGGGACGGTGTAGAGGAACTTGATCCGGCGGCCCTCGGTCTCGAGCCGGGTGATGTGCTCCTCGAGCGCCTCGGGGACGAGACCGTCGGCGTCGCAGGGCACGTGCACCACGTCCGCCTCGTAGGCCGCGAAGACCCCGAGAGCGCCGACGTAGGAAGGGGACTCGGCGATCACGACGTCGCGCGGGTCGAGGAACACGCGGGCCACGAGGTCGAGCGCCTGCTGGGACCCGGTCGTCATGACGATGTCGTCGGGGTGGGCGTCGATCCCCTCGAGCGCCATGACCTCCAGCAGCTGGTCGCGCAGCCGCTCGTCGCCCTGGCCCGAGGAGTACTGCAGCGCCGTGAGCCCCTGGTCGTGCAGCAGCCGCTGCACCGTGTCCCCGACCAGGTCCATGGGCAGGGCGCCGATGTTCGGCATACCCCCGGCCAGGGAGACCACCTCCGGGCGGGAGGCGACGGCGAACAGGGCGCGGATCTCGGAGACCTTCATCCCGGCGGTGCGTGCGGCATAGGACTCGATCCAGGGATCCAGCCGTGAGCCAACGGGATGCTGGTCGGTCATGCGCGCTCCTTCGTCGTGGGCCGGGCACGGCGAGCGGCATCGGCCCGTAGCCTGGGACCAGGGTGAGGTCTGCATCCTCGCACGACCACCCGAGGCGGCGTCGTAGTGTCCGGGCGCGCCGGGCCCCGAGCAGGGAGGATCTGTGCCATGACCGGTCGTCAGGTGGTCCCGCTGACGGCCGCGACCACGGACCTGCTGCGTCCGTCCTGTCGCGGCTGCGTGCGCTGGCTGCGCGACCCGGTCGAGGCGCACGAGGACTCGCCGCGGCACTCGGGCCCGAGGCTGCGGTCGTGGGCCGAGGCGGTGACCCGTGAGTGGGGTCCGCCCGGTCTGCTCGTGCGCCAGGACGGGCGCACCGTCGCGCACGTCGTCGTGGCGCCCCCGTCGCTGGTGCCGCGCGCGGCCCTGCCGGCGACGGCCCCCGTCTCGGAGGACGCCGTGCTCCTTCTGTCCCTGTCGTCGAGCAGCCGAGCGTTCACCAAGGTCGCCGTCCAGTCGCTCGGCCGGGAGCTCCTCCGGCGCCGGGTCCGGGCCGTCGAGGCGTATGGCGGGCCCGCCGTGGTCCCGGGGTGCCTGTCACCAGCGGCGGTGACCCGGAGCGACCTGCCGTGGCCGCCGCCGGACGTGTGCCGGGTGCCGACCACGCTGCTGACCGGTGTGGGCTTCACGGTCGTGCGCGAGCACCCGACGTGCCCCCGGCTCCGCCTCGACCTGCGCTCCGCAGCCACGGTCCGCGAGGACGTCACCGCTGCAGTGCGGTCGTGGTTGTCGGACCGCGCCACGGCCCCGGCCGCGACGTGAGGCGGCCGTGCACGACGGCCCCGGCCGCGACGTGAGGCGGCCGTGCACGACGACGCCCGCCACGACCTGAGGTCGGGCGGGCGTCGGGGGGTGCTGGTGGCTGGCGTGCGGCTCCAGCGGGCGTGCGGGTGTCGGCTCAGCCGATGTAGTCCGCGAGCTCCTTGAGGATGCGGGGCTTCGGCTGCGCGCCGACGATCGACTTCACGACCTCGCCACCGACGTAGACGTTGATGGTCGGCAGACCGGTCACGCCGTACTTCGCGGTGGTCTGGGGGTTCTCGTCGGCGTTGAGCTTGACGACGTCGATCTTGTCGGCATAGGTGCCGGCGATCTCGTCGAGGACCGGCGAGATCTGGCGGCACGGACCGCACCAGGACGCCCAGAAGTCCACGAGGACGGGCTTGGGGTTCTGCAGGACGTCCTGGTCGAACGTCGCGTCGGTCGTGTCCTTGGTGTTGGCACCCATGAGGGCTCCTCCTTGGTCGGGATGGTCGAGGTGGTGGTGGTGCAGGCAAGCAGACGAGCAGGTGTGCAGACGAGCAGGCGGGTCAGCGGGCCATCGCGGTGGCCTGCGGCTCGGCGGTCAGCGACGCGTCGGTCGCCGGTGCGCCGGCCTCGTCGCGGGCCGCGAGGTAGCGTTCGGCGTCGAGGGCCGCGGCGCACCCGGAGCCGGCGGCGGTGATCGCCTGGCGGTAGGTGTGGTCGACGAGGTCGCCGCAGGCGAAGACGCCGGGCAGGTTGGTGGCCGTGCCCGCCTGGGTGAGGACATAGCCCTCGTCGTCCAGGTCGACGACACCCTTGACGAGCTCGTTGCGCGGCTCGTGGCCGATCGCCACGAACACGGCCGAGGTCTCGAGCACGCGCTCCTCGCCGGTGACGGTGTCGCGCAGGGTCACGGACTCGACCTTGGTGTCGCCGTTGATGGAGGCGACACCGGAGTTCCAGGCGAAGCTGATCTTGTCGTTGGCCATGGCGCGGTCGGCCATGATCTTGGAGGCACGCAGCTCGTCGCGGCGGTGCACGATCGTGACGCTCTCGCCGAACCGCGTGAGGAAGGTCGCCTCCTCGATGGCCGAGTCGCCGCCACCGACGACCACGATCGGCTTGTTGCGGAAGAACGCGCCGTCGCAGGTGGCGCACCACGAGACGCCGCGGCCGGACAGCCGCTTCTCGTCCGGGAGGCCCAGCTCGCGGTAGGCCGATCCCATCGCCAGGATGACGGCGTGGGCGCGGTGCTCGTTGCCCTCGCCGTCCGTGACGACCTTGATGTCGCCGGTCAGGTCCACGGCGGTGACGTCGTCGCGGACCAGCTCGGCGCCGAAGCGCTCGGCCTGCGCCCGCATGTTGTCCATGAGGTCCGGGCCCATGATGCCGTCGCGGAACCCGGGGAAGTTCTCGACGTCGGTGGTGTTCATCAGGGCGCCGCCGGCGGTGACCGAGCCCTCGAAGACGAGCGGCTCGAGGTTGGCGCGGGCTGCGTAGACGGCGGCGGTGTAGCCCGCCGGGCCGGAGCCGACGATGATGACGTTGCGGACGTCGCTGGTCATGAGGTCCTTCATCCCTGGGTGGTGTGGACGTCGGCCGAGCCGACTCGGCGCCCGGGCGACGAGACGCGGTGGGTGCGAGACCCACTGTCCCATCGCAGGGCGCACGGGCGGAAACCGTGCGGGCGGCGTGTTCATTCCACCCGCCCGTCACGTGGACGTTTCACGTGGAACGTGCGGCGCTCAGGGGGTGATGGCCTGGGTGAGGAGCGTCGCGCCCGTCGGGCCGCAGGGCATCGCCGCGACGTAGACCCCGACCTGACGCCGGTCAGCGCCCTGCTGGGCGGCGATCACGACGGCCGGGCGGCCGTCATACGTGGTGATCTCGGCCGCGACCCGGCCGGTGGTGGTGCCGCCGAGGGCGCCGAGGCACTCGCGGACCCCGGCGGGGGTGCCGATGGGGCCGACCGTGGGCTGCTCGACGGTGTGCGGGGTGGCCGGGCTCCAGCGCTGCCGGAGGAGGTCCTGGCCGTATGCCGCCAGCCCGGCCCCACCGACCGCGAGGGGACCGGCGGCGAGCCGGATCTGGACGTCCGGGTCAGTGACGTCACCGGTGCCCTGACCGCTCTGCTGCTGCCCCTGCTGCTCGCCCTGCTGGCCGGGGGCGGACGACGCCGCGCTCGCGCTGCCCACGGCGCTGGAGGCGGAGCTGTTGGGCCCCGAGCCGAGGTTGGCGACGGCGGTGCTCAGGTCACCCCCGGAGGCCTGGATGAAGGAGGTCGCCGCGATCCCGAACACGGTGACGGCCGCGGCAGCAGAGGCGACGAGGCCGAACATCCGCCGGCCGGAGGGCCGCCGGGTGGCCGGGTGCAGCGGGACGACGACCGCGATCGGGCCGTGCTCGTCGGCACGCGGGATGGGAGCGGGGTCGTGCCCGGAGGCCGTCAGACGGGCGCGCGACTCGGCCTCGAGCGAGGCGGTGATGCGGGCCACGAGGTCGCCGGGCATGGGACCGGGGTCGGGCAGGGAGCCGAGCAGGTCGCGCACACCCGTGGGGTCGTGGTCGCCGTCACCGGATGCGTGCGACGATCGGGTCGCGGTCATCTCCGGACACCTCCCGGGGCGGTCGAGGGGGCTGCGTCGTGGTCCGACTCGTCGGGTGCCACGACCTGGTGCGGGCGCAGGGACGCGTGGACCCTCAGGAACCTGGGCGTACCTGCACCATGTGTAGGACGTGCCGTGGGCGGCGTTGGTTCCCGGCGGTCGCGGAGGCGGACCGCTGACGTGGGGGCGCTCATGTGCCCGCTCGTCGCAGCCCGAGGATCTCGGCCATCGCGGCCCGGCCACGGGCGCACCGGGACTTGATGGTGCCCTCCGCGACGTCGAGGACCTGGGCGGCCTCGGCGACGCTGAGGCCCTGCATGTCGACCAGGACCAGCGCCAGTCGTTGTCCCTCGGGGAGCTTGGCGAGGGCCTGCCGGACGTCGAGCTGGACCTCGAGCGAGGCATGCTCGTCGCGGCCGTCCGCGAGGTCGTACTCCGGCAGCTCGGAGGTCGGCCGGACGCGTCGCAGCCGGTCGAGGCAGGCGTTGACCACGATGCGGTGCAGCCAGGTGGTGACGGCGGCCTCGCCGCGGTAGGACGCCGACCGACGGAACGCGGCGATGAAGGCGTCCTGCACGGCGTCGGCTGCCAGCTCCCGGTCGGAGCAGGTGCGCATGGCCACGGCCCACATGCGGTCGCGGTGCCGGCGGTAGAGCTCGCCGAAGGCGTGGGGGTCCCCGTCGTTGTGCGCCGCCATGAGCGCGCGGTCGTCGGCCGCGGCGAGGTCGAGGACGGCGCTCATCTCAGGACAGGCTGATCTCGGAGAGCGCGGCGTAGTTGCCGCCGAACATCCTCGGGCTGTTGGTGAACCACACGACGATGTAGGGGCGCTTGCCCTGGCCCGCCGGCACCGTGATCGTGACCTCGCCCTTGGCGCCCTTGGCGGTGCCCAGCACGGCTGCGCCGTCCTTGGTCGGGGTGTCGCTGCCGTAGACGGTGAGGTCCTCGCCGGCCGAGTTGGGCAGCGTGAGCTTGATCTGGGACACGTCCGAGTGGGCGTCCCCGAGGTAGACGGCGAGGCCGACCCCCGACTTGAGGTTGCCGAACGTGTCGGTCTTGTAGCGCTGGCTGCGCCAGTAGGTCGCCGTGTCCCCGTCGTGGACGTTGCCGACCGTGTCGTTGTTCTCCGCGTGGTCCTGGCCCTCGGGGTCGTATGCCGTCACGCCCACCACGGCGATCGGGGCTCCCGGTGCTCGGGTGGGGGCCGCCGGCTTGGTCGTCACGGTGCCGTCGGCGCCCTGGGTGATGGTGACCGCCGGCGCCGTCACGGTGTAGGTGCGGCCGACCGGAGGCGCGTCGAGCTGGCGCTGGATGTTGTTGACCATGGACATGACGCCGACGACGCCGAGCACCAGGCCCAGCACCACGAGGGCGGCGAGCAGCGCCAGGACGAAGTTGGCCTGACGTCGCGAGGGGGTGCCGGTGGGCACGTCGTTGACGAAGATCGGGGCGACGGGCTCGGCGCGGCGGGGGCGCTCGTCCGCCAGCGTCGACAGGGGCACGCGGGCGGGCTGGGTCTCGAGGCGCCGCGTCTCACGCTCGCGGCGACGGTCCTCGGCCCGCCGGGAGGCGCCGTCGACCAGGTCGCCGACCCGCCGGGCAGCCGCCTTGGCCCCGGCCGCGGTGGCCCCGGCGGCGGCGATCGCGGCGGCCTCGGCGCGGGAGGGCACGTGCTCGACGTCCTTGCGCAGGTCGTCCGCGAGGCGGTGGGGCGTGCTGCCGGTTGCCGCCCCTGCGCCTCCAGCACCGCCCATCACCCCGGCCGTGCTCGCGACCCCTGAGCTGCTCGCGGCGTCGGCGGGGCTCGTGGTGCCTGAGGTGTCGCTCGTGGCTGCGGTGACCGGGCCGGAGCGGTCGCCGGCGGACGGGTCCGAGGTGGGTGGATCCGCGGGAAAGCGGTCGGAGGTGTCGGTGGGGCCGGGTGACGGCGCGAGGAGCGTGGCCGGGCGCAGCGCATCGGCGACGGCACCGGGGTCCTGCGGCCGGCCGTCAGTCCCGCGAGCGCGGCCGAGGGCGCGCCGGACCAGGTCCTCGATGTCGTGCGGGACGGCGGCGACGAGCTCGGACGGCGGGGCCGGTGCGCCGGCCACGACGGGGGTCGCCTGCAGCGAGGTCGCGTCCTTGCCGGGCCAGGTGGCGGTGGTCGCCGCGTGCAGGAGGGCCGCGAGGCCGAGCGCGTCGGTGCGGGACGCGGCCTGGTCGCTGTCGCCGTCGCGCCCGAGGAGCGCGGCCTGGACGGCCAGCCCCCGCAGCCGGACGCTGCCGTCGCGGCCGCGGAGAACGTCGTCGGGGGTCAGGGCGAGGTGGTGCAGGCCCCGGCCGCGGGCCCGGTCGAGGACCTCGGCCACCTCGAGCACGATCCGACGCGCCTCGGGGGCCGGGAGGCCGCCGTCCCGCAGCAGCTCGGTGAGGGTGCTGCCCTCAACCTCCGCCTCGACGACGTGGACCAGGTCGCCCTCGCGACCGGCGTCGAGGATCGGCAGGAGGCGGGGGTCGGTGAGCGCGGACGCGCGGCGGGCGGCGTCCAGAGCGGCCTCGGCGGCTGGGTCGTCGGCGTCGAGCACGGTCACGACGACGCGGCGACCGAAGGTCGTGTCGTCGGCCTCCCACCGCTCCACGCGGTCCGTGCGCTCGAGACGCTGCCGCAGGTGGTAGCGCCCCCCGATCGACGTGCCCGGTCCGACTGCCGGCATCCGTCACTCCCTCTCGTCGTCCTGCGTGACCCGCATCGCGTCCCCCTGGGGCTGGCCGGTCGTGCTCATCGCATCCTAGGCGCTGGGGGCGGCTCCGGTCCGGCGACGCAGCCGCGCGGCGACCGGTCCGAGCAGGTCGTCCACCTCGCGGATGTGAAAGACGCGGGCGAGGCCGAGGAAGGCCAGGACGAACAGGCCGCCGCCGACGAGCAGCTGCACGAGGTGGTCGATGCGGGAGGTGCCGAGCAGCTCGGACAGCCCGACCACCGCACCCCACGTCGCGAGGGCGGCGAGGGCGGAGACGAGCACCAGTCGGACGTGCAGGCGCAGCACGTGCCGCAGGGGCAGGCCGCCGACGCGGCGCTGGGCGATGACCACGAAGGCCACCGCTGCCGCGAGGTTGCCCAGGGTCTGGCCGGCCGCGATCAGGGCGACGACGTGGTCACGGGGTCCGACGAGCGCCAGCAGCGCGAGCGTGATCTGGATCGAGGTGAGCAGGATCTGGAGGTGCAGGTTGGTGCGACCGTCCTCGAGGGCGAAGAAGAAGCGCTGCTGCAGGGTGGTCCAGCCGAACGGGATCAGGCCCAGGATCATGATCGCGAAGACGAGGGCCGTCTCGCTGAGGGCGTCCCCGCTGACCCGGGGCACCATCGCCATGCCCGGGACCGCCAGCGGGATCGCCGCGGCCGTGATGGGGACGAGGGCCACGGACGGCAGGGTCAGACCACGGGTCAGCAGGCGGCGCAGGTCGCCGGTCGCACTGTCGTGGGCCGCGCGCGACATCCTCGGGTAGATGGCCGTCAGGATCGACGTGGTGATGATCCCGTGCGGGAGCATGAAGACGAGGAAGGCGAGCTGGTAGACGGTGATGCCCGCGACCTGCCGGCCGTCGTGCTGGGCCCAGCCGGCGACGGTGTTCATGACGGCGGCGCAGGCGTAGCCGCCCAGCTGTGCCACGACGAGGGCGGCGAACGCCCAGCCCGCCATCGTGGAGGCCGACCGGAAGCCGTAGCCGCGGAAGCCCCAGCGGGGACGCCAGCGGAAGCCGCTCGCGCGCAGGTCGGGGACCAGCGCGAGGGCCTGCAGCGCGATGCCGGCGGTGCTCGTGCCCGCCAGCAGCCAGACCATCTCGGGGGTCCACGCGTCCGGGGGTGCCGCGTGCGCGTAGCGCTGGAGGAAGACGGCCATGCCCGCGATCTGCACGAGGTTGGCGAGCACGGGCGTCCACATGAACGACGCGTAGCGCCCCCGCGCGTTGAGGACCTGGCCGAGGACGGCATACAGGCCGTAGAAGAAGATCTGCGGCAGGCAGATGATCGCGAACGCCGTCGCGAGCTCGCGCGTGGCGGGAGAGATGCGGTAGATCGTGACGAGCGGGGAGGCGAGCAGCGTCGCCAGCACCGTCACGACCAGGATGGCGCCGATGCAGATGGTCAGCAGGCGGTCGATGACCTCCTGGCCGCCGTCCTCCCGCTTCATCGCCTTGGTGATCTGGGGGATGAGCACCGCGGTGAGCAGGCCGCCGGACAGCAGCATGTAGATGATGTTGGGCAGCTGGTTGGCGGTGTTGAACGCGTCGGCCGTCGCGCCGGTCACGCCCAGGCAGGCCACCAGCATGAGCTGCCGGACGAGGCCGAGGGGGCGCGAGACGATCGAGCCCGCGGCCATGAGGGCGCTGGCCCGACGGACGCTCTGCTCCTGGACCACGCCGTCCCCGGGTGGGGGTGCGCCGTGCCGTGTGCTGCTCATCAGGAGTCCTTGTCGCTGCTGTCGGGTCGGTCAGCGCCGCCAGGTCGGTCGCCCCCGGCAGGGCGGGTGGCGCCGAGCACGGCGTCGGCCACCGCCTCGTGGTCGCCGAGCTCGCGCTCGGCGCGGGTGGGGCCACGACGCAGGGAGCGGGCGAGGCCGAGCACGAGGATCAGGCCGACGATACCGGCGACGAGGGCGAACACCCACACGCTGGTCGGGCGGACGTTCATGTCCACGGTGGTCGCCGAGCCCAGGGCCACGCCGTCCGGTGTGGACAGGCGCGCCTCCAGGGGGACGGTGCCGGCGCCGAGCGCCGTGACCTCGACCTGGATGGTCGTGCGGCTGCCCGCGGCGATGGTGAGCGTCTTGGTGCTCTGCGTGACCCGCAGCTTGGGACTGCCGGGGACCAGCTCGAGACGGACGTCGTGGACGGCATACGGGAGGGTGTTGTTGACGGTGATCTGGATGGTGCCGGAGTCCGCCAGGAAGTTGATCGTGCTCGGGCGCACCTGCACCCCGTGGGCCGCGGCGTCGATGGATCCGTCGACCGCCCCTCGCAGCTGCGTCCAGGCCTGGGAACCACCCCGCCACCGGGCCGAGGTCAGCTGCTGGATCGCGGCGGTCCAGGCCCGGGCGCCGGGGGCGTCGGCCGGCAGGATGCGGCGCAACCCGTTGACCGTCGCGAGGTCCGACTCGAGCTCGTCCACCGCCGGGCCGTCCAGCGGAGAGGCGGGGCGCGAGGGCTCGGTGGTCGTGGCGACACTCTGGCTGCCCTGGATCCCCTGCCTGGCCTGAGCGCCCTGCCCCAGGATGCTGCTCACGTCGACCTGCCGCAGCCACGGCGCCGAGGCCGTGGCCGACCAGAGCCGCCGCAGCGCCGGTCCGGACAGGGCGGTGCGGCGCGGGACGGCCACCAGCGCCGTGCGGCGCGTGCCGGGGAGCTCGCCGAGCAGCGTGAGCGACTGGCCGAGGAACTCCTGCACCATCTGGGTGTCCGAGGACGAGGGGTCGCCCGCGGTGACCTCGCTGAGGCGCTCGTCGTAGGCGAGCAGCGGCGTGCCGTCCGGGCTGCGCTGCGCGGCTCCCGGCGTGGTCTGACGCTGCGGGGCCACCGCGTCGGTGGACACCACGGCGGCCGTGGGGGCCGAGCCACCGGTGGTGCGGGTCCACGCGGTGGTCCGTCCCTCGGCCCAGGAGCCGTCGGCCGGCCAGGCGATCGAGTCGGTGACGGAGCGCCCGACGGCCCTGGTGAGGGGATTGGTGCCCGCGGGCCACACGACGGCACTGAGCGACGGATCGGGCCCGGCGCGGAGCAGCGCGGCGGTGTCGGGGTCCCCGACGGGCAGCGACCAGACGGGCTGGTCGTCCCCGAGCGCCTCGAGGCGGGCGGTGAGCGCGTCCGCGTCGGTCCTGGCGGCGGCCAACGGATCGCTCGGCGAGGTGGGCGTCTGCGCGGGGGCGGAAGGGGTCGCGGGCGTGGACGACGGTGATGCCGACGACGCCGACGACCCCGCCGACGCCGTGGAGCTGCCGGTGGGCGGGCTCGCGGGGGAGGTCGAGCCTCCCCCAGCAGGGGTCGTGGTAGCAGGGGTCGTGGCTGCTGACGCGGCGCCCGAGACCGTGGGGGACGTGCTCGGGGAGGTCGTGGCCGCAGGCGTCTGCGGGGTCGCGGTCACGGGGCCACCGGTGGCGCTCGGGGGCGTCAGGACGGCCGGGTCGACCATCCAGGTCACGGGTGTGCCGACCGCGGCGTCCAGGCGCTGCCGCAGGAGGCCACCCGTGCCGACGGTCTGCGACCAGGCCTGCCCCACCTCGTCGACGCTGCCGGCGAACAGGTCGCGCCGGGCCGGGAGGGTGAGGGGAGCGATCCAGGCGAGGCGGAGGGGCTCGTACTCCTGGTTGGCGCCGACCCAGGGCAGCACGGATCGGGCCAGGGCCACGCGGTCGCTGCCGCTGCGCACCTCGACGGCGAGCGGGTAGGTCCCGAACGGCGTGCCGCGTCGCAGGGCTGCGCGGGGCACGGTCAGCGTGACCGACGTCGTGCCCTGGGCGGGGACCCCTGCGGCGATGGGTTGGCTCACCACCTCGCGCGTGGCCAGGGAGCGGGGCTGGGCGTCGTGCAGCCACGCGGACAGCGCCTGTCGTTGGGAGAAGGGCGTGCCGCCCAGCAGCACGCGGGCGGACAGCGGCCCGCTCGCCCCAGAGCTCGTGGACGTCACCGTCACCCGGACCGTGACGTCCTGGTCGGGGCGGACGACCGCCGGGGAGAGCTCCTCGAGCCGGACCGTGAGCCCGGGCACCGCCGCGCCGGGGCGGGCTGCGGGTGCGGGTGCGGGGGCTGCGGCGACGGAGCGATCCGGCGTTGCGGCGGCCGCCCCCGGCATACCGCCGAGCAGGGAGAAGGCGGCGACAGCCGCCGCGCCGGCGCGAGCCAGCCGACCGGTCACCGGTCCCCCGCGAGGCGCTGCCAGGCTGCCGCGGCGATGCGCCTCTCGTTGGGAAAGGTCAGCTCGGTCGTGTTGTCGCCCAGGCGCACCCAGGCGACGTCGATCGCCTCGGCGTCGGGGTCGTTCTCGATCGTCAGGTGCCCACCGAGCGCCTCGAGGAGGTAGTGGTGGACGACCTTGTGGACGCGGGAGGCCGAGGTGGTGAACCAGTAGTCGATGGACCCCAGGGAGGCGATGACCCGCCCCTCGATGCCGGTCTCCTCCGCCACCTCGCGGACCGCGGTCTCCTCGAGCGTCTCGGTGCCCTCGATGTGGCCCTTGGGCAGGCACCACTCGACGCGGCCGGCCCGGTTGCGGCGCGCGATGATCGCCAGCTCCGCCAGACCCCGCTCGACCCGCACGATCACACCACCCGCCGAGACCTCCTCCACCGCAGGCAGTCGACGCGGGAAGCGCGCTGCCGGGCTGGTCGGATGGGGAGTGGTCACCTGAGCACTCTAACGAGACCTGCTGCAGTCGGTCGCGGTGCCACGTCGGCCCCCTCGGTCTTCTAAGGTGGGGAACTGTGCCTGGAACCACCCACCCCACCACCGACGAGCTGCTCGCCGCCGCGGCGCGTCGGCTCGCGCCCGTCACCGGCCTCCTGACCGAGCTGGGCGAGAGGTTCGGGGGCGCCGGGCACGAGCTGGCCCTCGTCGGCGGCCCGGTTCGTGACGCGCTCCTCGGCCGCGACTCCGTGGACCTCGACCTCACGACCGACGCCCGCCCCGAGGAGACCGAGCGGCTGCTCCGGGGCTGGGGCGACGCGCTGTGGGACGTCGGGCGGGCATTCGGCACCATCGGGGCGCGCAAGGACGGCTGGCAGGTCGAGATCACGACCTACCGCAAGGACGCCTACGACCGCACCAGCCGCAAGCCCGAGGTGTCCTACGGCGACCGGCTCGAGGACGACCTCGTCCGTCGCGACTTCACCGTCAACGCGATGGCGCTGCGGCTGCCCGACCTGACATTCGTCGACCCGCACGACGGCCTCGGCGACCTCGCGCGTGGCCTGCTGCGCACGCCGGGAACGCCGGCCGAGTCCTTCGGCGACGACCCGCTGCGGATGATGCGGTCGGCGCGCTTCGTGTCCCAGCTGGGCCTGACCCTCGACCCCGCGGTCGAGGCCGCCCTGCGCGAGCGGGCCGGGTCGCTCGAGATGATCTCGGCCGAGCGGATCCGGGACGAGCTGGTCAAGCTGATCCTCACCCCCGACCCCCGCCCCGGTCTCGAGGTGCTCACCGACACCGGCCTCGCCGACGTGATGCTGCCCGAGCTGTCCGGGATGCGGCTCACGGTCGACGAGCACAACCGGCACAAGGACGTCTACGAGCACTCGCTGACCGTGCTGGCGCAGGCCATCGACCTCGAGCTCCCCTCGCGGCCGCTGCCGTCGGCTGGGGACGAGTCGTCGCCGAGCGAGGCGTCGGCGAGCGAGACGTCGGAGCAGCCGGGGTCGGCGGCCCCGGCCGACGGCGGGCCCGTCATACGGCCCGACCTGGTCCTGCGACTCGCAGCGCTGCTGCACGACATCGGCAAGCCCGCCACGCGCCGGTTCGAGCCGGACGGGGGCGTGTCCTTCCACCACCACGAGCTCGTGGGCGCCCGTATGGCGACCAAGCGGCTCAAGGCACTGCGCTTCGACAAGGACACGACCAAGGCCGTGTCACGGCTGATCGAGCTGCACCTGCGCTTCCACGGGTACGGCGACGGCGAGTGGACCGACTCGGCGGTGCGACGCTATGTCACCGACGCCGGGCCGCTGCTCTCGCGCCTGCACCTGCTCACGCGCGCCGACTGCACGACGCGCAACGTCCGCAAGGCCGCCCGGCTGCGACGCAGCTATGACAGCCTCGAGCAGCGCATCGAGCGGCTGCAGGAGCAGGAGGAGCTCGCCGCTGTCCGCCCCGAGCTCGACGGCAACGAGATCGCCGAGGTGCTGAGGATCCGGCCCGGACCCGTGCTCGGACGGGCCTACAAGCACCTGCTCGCCGTCCGCCTCGACGAGGGGATGATCGGGCGCGAGGAGGCGGCGATGCGCCTCAAGGAGTGGTGGGCCACCCAGCCCGAGTCAGGCTCGTCCGACTAGCTCCGCCCTCAAGGTCGCGTGCCGACTCCGTCGTCGCGCGCGCCCTCTCGTGTCAGCGCTGTGCGTGTGGACGAGCTTCCTCATGGTCGCGTGCCGACTCCGTCGTCACGCGCGCCCTCTCGTGTCAGCGCTGTGCTGGTGGACGAGCTTCCTCATGGTCGCGTGCCGACTCCGTCGTCACGCGCGCCCTTTCGTCAGCTCGTCGATAGCGGCGAGGACGCGACCGCACGGCCCGTGCACGTCCGTCAGCGACCGCACCTCCAGCGCCGTCTGCAGCGCGCGCTCGCGGTCGTCCTCGAGCTCGGGCATGGCCACGGTCAGGGCGCCGATCGCGTGGAGCAGACCGATGAGGTGCCGCGCGCGGTCGTCGGGCTCGGCGTCGTGCAGCAGCACGTCCGCCAGGTGCGTGCGCACGGAGTCCTCGTGGCTGCTGTCGACCGCCACCCAGGTCGTGCTGGGGATCATCGACTGCCGGGTGGGTGCCTCGCGCCGCAGCACGCCCTTGGCCTCGAGGTCACGGTGCAGCACCGGATAGAGCGAGCGACCCATGATCGGCAGGACGTTGCTGAGCTTGCGCCCCTGCATCCCGCGGAAGGTCTCGAGCGCCCCGTCCAGCACGGGATCGGCGTCGTGGGTCATCTCGTCGTCGATGACGAGGCGGCCCGCCTGGATCGGCTCGCCCAGCGACCCGACCACGTGCTCGTCCTCGTCGACGACCCGCACGCGCTCGATCGCCCCCAGCTCGCTGAGAGCGCCCCCGGCCACGGCCAGGTCCAGCACGCGCTCGGGCACGCTCATCCGGCCCGTCTCGTCGTCGGTGAGCAGGAGCAGGAGTTCCTCGGCCAGCTGCATGGCTCGACCGTAGACCCCAGCTGGCGCCCGCGCGACCCCTCGCGCCGGTGCCACGCGGTCAACGAGACCACCGCCACAGGACGCTGCGGAAACCTGGGCACCGTGATCGCGGAAACCTGGGCACCGTCCTCGGTGCCCAGGTCTCCGCGATCTCTCCGGCAGCGCCACGCGGGCCCTGTCGTCAGCGCGGCTCGGACCCGGCGATGAAGGCCTCGAGCTTCTCCCGCCCCTCGTCATCGGGACGCTGCTCGGGCGGCGACTTCATCAGGTAGGCCGCCGGCGACAGCAGCGGTCCCCCGATCCCCCTGTCGAGGGCGATCTTGGCGGCGCGGATGGCGTCGATGATGATGCCGGCGGAGTTGGGGGAGTCCCAGACCTCGAGCTTGTACTCCAGGTTGAGCGGCACGTCGCCGAACGCACGGCCCTCCAGGCGCACGTAGGCCCACTTGCGGTCGTCCAGCCACGCGACGTAGTCCGAGGGCCCGATGTGGACGTTGCGGTCGTCGGTCTTGCCCGCCAGCGAGCCGTGCAGGTTGGAGGTGACGGCCTGGGTCTTGCTGACCTTCTTGGACTCCAGGCGCTCGCGCTCGAGCATGTTCTTGAAGTCCATGTTGCCGCCGACGTTGAGCTGGTAGGTGCGGTCCAGCGCGACGCCGCGGTCCTCGAACAGCTTGGCCATGACGCGGTGGGTGATGGTGGCGCCGACCTGCGACTTGATGTCG
>NZ_DCYC01000025.1:0-4891 GCF_002330965.1 Arsenicicoccus sp. UBA2120 | reverse complement strand
CCGCGCCTCGCCCTGTCGCCGCTGCCGGTGTGCGGCTCCGGGGGGCCCCCGCTCGAGGTGCGGCTCCGCCGCGCCTACCGGCGGTAGGAGGGGTCGCCGAGCTCGGCATCCCGCCGGTGCAGCCGCGACCGCACCTCCTCCGGCGTCATCGACCGCCGCTGCCGCTCGCCGCGCGCCGCCAGCACGCCGGTCGCCGCGACGCCCGCCAGGCCGGCCGCGCCGAGGAGCTTCCACCACGAGATGCGTCTCACGGCACGAGGATAGCCACCACGCCACCCGAGCCACGGCGCCTCAGACCGGCGCGGGTGCCAGACTCGGCGCATGGCGATCACGCTCGACCAGGCCGTGGACCACGCGCGCACCGGGGACATCTGGGTCTTTCGCGGGGCCAAGGGCGCCGACCGGGCGATCCAGGTCCTCACCAACGCCCCCGTCAACCACGTCGGTATGGCGGTGGTGCTCGACGACCTGCCGCCCCTGATGTGGCACGCCGAGCTCGGCAAGGGCCTGGTGGACCTGTGGACCGGGCAGCACCAGCGCGGGGTGCAGCTGCACGACCTGCGGGACGCGGTGACCCGCTGGCACGACGCCTACGGCCAGCGGGGCTTCCTGCGGCAGCTCACCCCTGAGGTGGGGCGCGAGCAGGAGGACGCGCTGCTGCGGACGATCGCGCGATGGGACGGCACGAGCTTCCCGCGCACCGCGACCCTCGCGGGCCGGTGGCTGCGGGGGCGACGCGGTCACCTGCCGTGGCGGCACGAGCAGCGACCGATCTCGGCGCGCCCCGAGCTGGCCTACTGCGCGGAGGTCGTGGCGGTGACCTACGAGGAGATGGGGCTGCTCGAGCCGGGTCGCCCGTCGAGCTGGTACGACCCCGGCAGGTTCTGGTCGGGCGACCAGCTGCCGCTGGCACCGGGGTGGCGTCTCGGCGACGAGATCGCCGTGACGACAGGCCGATCCGCGAGTTCGTGACCCGACCGTGATGTGCCCACCCCACAGCCCCCGGACCGGCGGTTGAGAGGTGACCGAGCCGGGGACGAGGACCCGCGCGGGCCCGACGAGTCCCCGGCGCGTGGTCTAGTGATCCCTTGAGCGACGGCGCCGAGAGGTCCGTCGACGCCGATGCGACCAGGAGGCCGTCCTCGTGAAGAAGTCCCAGCCGTGATCGAGTTCGTGCAGGACCGCTGGGCCGACATCGCCTACCGCTCCTACCAGCACGCCAGCCTCGTGACCCAGGCCGTCGTGATCGCGACCCTGGTCGCCATCGCCCTGGGCGTCCTCGTCACCCGCGTGCGCGCCCTGCGCGGCGTGGCCAACGCCCTCACCTCGATCGGCCTGACGATCCCGTCGTTCGCGCTGCTCGGCCTCGCCCTGCCGATCCTCGGCATCGGGGTGCTGCCCTCGGTGGCCGTGGTCGTCTTCTATGCCGTCCTGCCCATCCTGCGCAACGTCGTCGTGGGGCTCGACGGCGTGCCTGGTCAGCTGGTCGAGTCCGCCCGCGGCATGGGCATGAACCCCGTCGACACCTTCGTCCGCGTGCGGCTCCCGCTCGCCTGGCCCGTCATCCTCACCGGGGTGCGGGTGTCGACGCAGATGTCGATGGGCGTGGCCGCCATCGCGGCCTACGCCCTCGGTCCCGGCCTCGGCGGCTACATCTTCACCGGGTTGTCCCAGATCGGCGGCGCCAACGCCGTGTCCTACGCCCTCGTCGGCACCGTCGGCATCGTGCTGCTCGCCCTGCTGCTCGACGCCCTCCTGGTCCTCGTCGGCCGCCTCACCATCCCGAAGGGAATCCGGTCCTGATGCCTGCCACCCCCTCCTCCGACCGTCAGGTCAGCGGCGCCACCATCGAGCTCGACGTCGTCACGAAGTCCTACCCGGGCCAGAGCCGGCCCGCCGTGGACGGCCTCAGCCTGCACATCCCTGCCGGCGAGATCGTGATGTTCGTCGGCCCTTCCGGCTGCGGCAAGACGACCTCCCTCAAGATGCTCAACCGGCTGATCGACCCCACGTCGGGGCGCATCGTCGTCGACGGCGAGGACATCACCACCAAGGACCCGGACCAGCTGCGCCGCAAGATCGGCTATGTCATCCAGGGCGGCAGCCTCTTCCCCCACCTCACGGTGGCCCAGAACATCGGCCTGGTCCCCGGCCTGCTGAAGTGGGACAAGACCCGCACGCGGGAGCGGGTGGACGAGCTGCTCGACCTCGTGGGGCTGGCACCCGCGACATACCGGCACCGCTATCCCAAGGAGCTGTCCGGCGGCCAGCAGCAGCGGGTGGGCGTCGCCCGCGGGCTCGCGGCCGACCCGCCCGTGATCCTCATGGACGAGCCGTTCGGCGCGGTGGACCCGATCACCCGCCAGCGGCTGCAGGACGAGCTCCTGTCGATCCAGGAGGAGCTGCACAAGACGATCGTCTGCGTCACCCACGACATCGACGAGGCGATCAAGCTCGGCGACCGGATCCTGATCCTGCGCGAGGGCGCCCAGATCGCGCAGTACGACACCCCCGAGGTGATCCTCGCGGCCCCGGCCAACGAGTTCGTGGAGGACTTCGTCGGCTCCGGCTCGACGCTCAAGCAGCTCAGCCTCGCGCGCGTCGGCGACCTCGAGCTCCAGCAGGTGGCCACGGCGCGGGTCGGCGACCGGGTGGCCGAGGTGCGGCGCCAGCACGCCGAGTCCCGCAACCCCTGGCTGCTGGTGCTCGACGAGCGTCAGCGGCCCCTCGGCTGGACGCGGTTGGACCGCCTCGACGGGGACGCCGTGCGCCGGCCCGACACGTCCCGCCTGACGACGATCGACCGCCGGGCGACGCTCAACGACGCCCTCGACAGCATGCTGGCCGCGACCGAGGGCATGGCGGTGGTCACCGGCCGTCGCGACGAGTACCAGGGCGCCGTGACCTTCGACGCGGTCACCACCCACATCAGGTCCGTCGCCGCGGGTCGCGAGGAGGAGCCGGTATGACGTCCCCCGCCGCACCCGGGGTCGCCGCCTCCGGGGCTGACCCCTCCGACCCGGACGGCCGGTCCGACGCGGTCGGCTCGTCCGACGCGGCCACCCCGGCGCGGTCGCGGCCCCGGCCAGGGCGTCTGACCCGCCGCGACCGGGTGATGCTGCTCGTCCTGCCGGTGCTGGTGCTCGCGGGCGTCGCCGGGTGGGAGCTGTGGCGTCGCAGCGCACGCCTCGACACCATCGAGGCACGGGTCCTGACCTGGTCCAACGTCCAGACGCTGGCCACCCAGCATGTCGTCCTGACGGCGGTCTCGGCGCTGATCGTGGTGGGGCTGGCCGTGCCGATCGGCATACTGCTCACCCGTCCCGGCCTGCGCAGGTTCAGCGCGCCCGTGGTCGCGTTCGCCAACGCCGGGCAGGCCGCTCCGGTGATCGGGCTGATCGTGCTGCTGGCGATGTGGCTGGGCTTCGGGTTCTGGACCGCGGTGCTGGCGCTGTCGATCTATGCCTTCCTGCCCGTGCTGCAGAACACCATCACCGGGCTGCGCGGCGTGGACCCCACGCTCATCGAGGCCGCCCGCGGCGTGGGGATGAGTCAGCTGGCCACCCTCGTGCGCATCGAGCTGCCCCTCGCCGTCCCCGTCATCATGAACGGCGTCCGCACCGCGCTCGTGCTCCTCGTCGGGACGGCCAGCTTCGCGACCTTCATCGACGCCGGGGGCCTCGGGTCGCTGATCACCACGGGCATCAACCTGTTCCGCTACCCGATCCTCGTGAGCGGTGCCGTGCTCGTCGCGCTGCTCGCCCTCCTGGTCGACTGGGTCGGCCGGGTCCTCGAGACGCTCACGACCCCGAGGGGGCTCTGACCCATGGCTGGACGACGGATCACCGGGAGGACCGCGCTGGCGGGTGTGCTGACCGCAGCGGCCCTCGGCCTGTCCGGCTGCGGTCTCGGCACGGCCGGCGGCTACGCGCCGTCGGGGCAGCTGCAGGGCGAGCTGGACGCGGTGCCGTCCCTGCGCGGGGCGTCGGTCGCCGTCGGCTCCAAGAACTTCACCGAGCAGCTGGTGCTCGGCAAGATGGCGGTGATCCTGCTCTCCTCCGCCGGCGCCGAGGTCAGGGACTACACCAACATCCCCGGCTCGGCGAGCGCCCGGCAGGCCCAGCTCGAGGGTCAGGTGGACGCCGAGTGGGAGTACACCGGCACCGCGTGGATCTCCTACCTCGGCCACACCGACCCGATCCCCGACCCCGCCGCGCAGTACGAAGCGGTCCGCGCCGAGGACGCCAAGACCCACGCCCTGACCTGGCTGCCGCCCGCACCGATGAACAACACCTACAGCTTCGCTACGACCACGGAGAGGGCTCGCGCGCTCGGCCTGTCGTCGCTCGCGGACATCAAGAAGGTGCCGGTCGGGCAGCGGACCTTCTGCGTGGAGTCGGAGTTCGCGAGCCGCAACGACGGCTTCCGGCCGATGCTCAAGGCCTACGGGCTGGAGTACGGCACGGACGTCCCCGCGGGCAACGTCAAGGTGCTGGAGACGGGCGCGATCTACTCCGCCACCGACAGCGGGCTGTGCACGTTCGGCGAGATCTTCACGACCGACGGGCGCATCAAGGCGCTCGACCTCGCCGTGATGAAGGACGACAAGAAGTTCTTCCCCAACTACAACGTGTCGATGGTGGTGCGGCAGGAGACCCTGGCCAAGCACCCCCAGATCGCCCAGCTCTTCGCCCCCGTCACCAAGAAGCTCACGGACGACGTGATGATCGACCTCAACGCCAAGGTCGACGTCGAGGGGCGCGAGCCGGCCGAGGTCGCGCACGAGTGGCTGGTGCAGCAGGGCTTCCTCCGCGCGGAGTGAGCGCTGTCGGCGTGGCGCGTGACCTCGCCGGTTCGTGACGGGCCGGCCGTATGACGAAGCCCGGCGCGT
>NZ_DCYC01000043.1:2668-24894 GCF_002330965.1 Arsenicicoccus sp. UBA2120 | reverse complement strand
GCCTGCTCATCGCCGGCGGACCGGCGTGGGCACCAACCGCGGCGCCGCGTTCTACTGGAAGCAGGGCTTCCACAAGTGGAACAACACGGGCGACACGGCCAGCCTCCACTCCCCCAAGAACGTCCGGCTGGACGTGTGCACCTACAAGAAGAACGTCGCCGGGTTCGTCAGCTGCTGACCTGCTCGAGGCGAGCCGTGATGCGTGGGCGCCCGCCCCACTGGTCACCCCCAGGCTGCCTGCACCTCAGGACCGAGAGGTCAGCCCGGCGAGGGGGCACAAAGTTCGCGCGACACGCCGTCGTCCGCGTCATCTGCGCCCCCTCGGTGCGCACGCGAGCCACGTCGGAGCGCACGACCCGCCCGGACGACCCGCACGCGCCTGGCTAGGGCTTCCACGTGCCTCGCGCCACGTCCGGGACGAAGTCGTCGAGGTCGACAGGGAAGGTGACGGTCCTGCCGGTCTGCGCGGACAGGTAGGCCGCCATCAGCAGCTCCACCACCGCCACCCCGTTGGCGAGGGTCTCGACGGGTTGCTCGCCGCGCAGGAAGCACGTCGCCAGACGCGTGTTCTCGTCGGTGTAGCCGTAGGCCAGCGCCTCGTCCGACACGAGCGGCATCAGCCCCTGCTCGGCGTTCTGCTTCTCGACGAGGTCCTCGCCCTCGCTCTGGGTCAGCGCGCGGGAGAAGAAGACCTTGGCCTCGGTGTCGAGGGTGTCGGCGGACATGGAGTACTCCGGCCCAAGCAGCTCGAAGCTCAGCCGCAGCCCCGCGCCGACGAAGCTCCAGGACGTGGTGCCCTCGGCGATGACGGTCTCGCCGTCGCCGTTCACGAACTCGAAGTTCGCCCGCGCGTAGTCCTCGGACGGGCGCGAGCGGTAGTCCGGTGCGCCGGGATAGGCCGACAGGAGCTCTTCCGCATAGCGGGGCCGGCTCCACTTCAGCGACTGGATCGACGCAGAGACGCTGACCGGCGTGAGCCAGGTGGAGGGGTCGACGCCGGGCGGGGTGAGCAGGTAGCGGCCCGCCTCGACGCTGTGGCACATCATGTCGTTGAGGACGCCGCCGCCCTGCTTGACCCCGTCCCAGAACCACGCCTTGTGCGGGCCGGAGTGCTCCTCGGCGCAGCGCGCGAGATAGGGGTTGCCGGCGGCAGCCGCGCCGCGCTTCCACAGCAGGTCGTGGGCGCGGGTGATGGATGGCGCATAGAGCTGGTTCTCGAGGTAGCCGTGAAGCAGGCCGGCCTCCTCGATCATCGCGAGCACCTGCTTGGCCTCGCCGAGGGTGCGGGCGAGTGGCTTCTCGATGGCGATGGCCCGCAGCGAGGACCGGCCGGCGCGCACCTCGTCGCAGATGGCGCGGACCACCTCGACGCGGGTGTCGTTGGGGGTGAGGACCCAGACGGCCTCGACGCGCTCGTCTCGCACCAGGGACGCGACGTCGTCGTATGCCGTGACCCCGGTCCCCACCCCGAGCGTCTCGGCCTCCTCGGCGAGGGCCTGCGCCGACGCCAGCGTCCGCGACCCGATGGCGACGATGTCGGCGTCGCGGACGCGGGTCCACGACCGCACGTGGAACTGGCCGATGAAGCCGGCGCCGATCAGGCCGACACCGAGGACCTTGCGTTGCATGGGAGTTCCCTTCTCAGCTGCGGAGGCGACGTTGCCGGCCGTAGACGGCCAGCAGGGCGATGAGGACGAGGCCGTTGACGACGGTGCGGCTGGCCGTCGACATGTTCATGGTGGTGAGGAGGCTGGTGAGGACGGTGAGGACGATGGCGCCGACGGCGCTGCCGGCATAGCTGCCCACGCCGCCGGAGATGAGGGTGCCGCCGATGATGACGGCGGCGATCGACGGCAGCGCGAGCCCGTCGGCGAGGTTGAGGAACACGGTCTCGGTGTAGCCCACCATCAGGATCCCGCCGAGCGCCGCGAAGACGGACGACAGGACGTAGGCCAGGATCACCGTGCGGTTGACCCGGATCCCGGAGAGCCGCGCGGCCAGGCGGTTGGCGCCGACGGCATACAGGCTCAGTCCATAGGTGCTGCGCCGCAGGATCAGGGTGACCAGCAGCCCCAGCGCGAGCCACAGCAGCAGGACACCGGGTATGCCGAGCAGCAGCTCGCCGTTGACGGCGCCGACCAGTGCCGGAGCCGCCCGGCCGTCGGCGGCCCCCTTGGTGTAGGCGAGGACGATGCCCTGGACGACCCCGAGCATGCCGAGCGTCATGACGAACGGCGGGATGCGCAGGTAGACGACGCCGATGCCGTTGACCAGCCCGATCGCGGCGGCGACGGCGACCGCGAGGACGACGCCCCACAGCATCCCCCCGTCGTCACCCTGCATCTGCCGCGAGGCGATGATCGCGGCGAGGGTGGCGACCTTGCCGACGCTGAGGTCGATGCCCTCGCCGCCGCTGAGGATGACCAGCGTCTGCCCGATCGCGATGACGCCGAGGAAGGACGCCACGCGCAGCATCGACACGACCTGGCCGTAGGACCCGAACCCCGGCGAGACGATCTCCCCCACGACGACCAGCGCGACGGCGAGCAGGAACGCGACGACCACGGGGTTGGTGAGGACCCGCCGGGCGGGGGCGGTGCGGCTCTCGGTGGCGAGCGTGCTCATGCTGCCTCCTGCCCGCGGGCGCTCAGGGCGGACAGGGCCAGAGCACCGATGACGACGAGTCCTTGGGCGAGCTGGCGATAGGTCGTCGGTATGCCGAGGAAGAACAGGATGCTGCTGACCAGGGAGAGCACGACGGCGCCGGCGATCGCGCCGATCGCCCCACCCTCGCCCCCGCGGAGCGCGACGCCGCCGATGACGACGGCGGCGACGGAGTTGAGCGCGAAGTCCCCACCGACATAAGGGTCTCCGGAGCCGCTGTTGGCCAGGACGGCGACGGCGGCGAGCCCGGCGAAGGTGCCGGCGAAGGCATAGGTGGAGATCTGGGTGCGGGTGACCGGGACGAGCGAGGCGTACGACGCCTGGACGTCCCCGCCGATGGCGTAGACGTGGCGCATGAAACGGGTGCGGCGCAGCAGGAGCCAGGACAGGCCCAGCAGCAGCGTGAGCAGCAGGGTGACGGGGAGGCCGGCGATCGCCATACGGAAGGAGGTGGTGAGTGCCGCGGGCACGGTGCCGCCGGGCTTGGGGAGCACCCACAGGGTCGCGCCGGTGAAGATCGAGGCCGTCGCGAAGGTCGTGATGAGGGGTTGCAGCCGGACGACCGCGACGATGAGGCCGTTGACGAGGCCGCAGGCCAGACCCGTGGCGAGGGCGGCGAGGATCCCGAGCGGCAGCCGGCCGTCCTGACCGTCCATGACCAGCAGCCCGACCACGCTGGCCAGGCCGAGGGAGGCGCCGAGGGACAGGTCCAGCCCGCCGCCGATGATCACGACGGCCTGCCCGACGGCGAGCAGCACGAGCGGCAGGAAGCCGGAGAAGGACGAGGCGATGGAGTACGCCGAGAAGAAGTCCGGCTGCAGCACGGCGCTCAGGCCGATGGCCAAGGCGAGCAGGAGCCAGGTCGTGCTGCGCGAGACGCGCGCGAGGAGCAGCGCGGTCGCGGGGTTGGTGGACGGCACGACGGTGGGGGTGGTCACTCGGCCTCCTCGGCGGTGGTGGCGGGCACCCGCATGGACGAGCCGACGAGGCGTTCCTCGGTGAGGTCGGCGGCGGTGAGGGTCTCGACCACGGCCCCTTCGTAGAGGACGAGCACCCGGTCGCACAGGGCGACCAGCTCGCTGTCCTCGCTGGAGTTGATCACCACGACCGCCCCGTCGTCGGCGAGGGAGCGGATGATCCGATAGATCTCCTCCTTGGCGCCGATGTCGACGCCCTTGGTGGGGTCGTCGAGCAGCAGGACGGCGGGCTCGTTGAGGATCCACTTGGCGAGGACGACCTTCTGCGCGTTGCCGCCGGACAGCGTGGAGACGGGCTGGCCGAGGTTGCCGACGGCGATCCGCAGGCGCTCCACCATGTCTCGCGCGACCGACGACTCGACGGCCTGACGGGTGAGGCCCGCGGTGGCGCGCCGCCCGACGCTGGCGATCGAGATGTTGTCCTGGACGCTGCGCTTGGCGAACAGGCCCTGGGTGTTGCGGTCGCCGGGGACGAGCGCGATGCCGGCGCGGGCCGCGGTGACCGGGGAGGAGAGGTCGACCTCGCGACCGTCGACGCTGACCGTCCCCGAGGTGGCGGGCATGGCGCCGAAGAGCGTGAGCAGCAGCTCGGACTGCCCCTGACCCTGCAGGCCGCCGAGCCCGACGATCTCGCCGCGCTCGGCGGCCAGCGAGATCGCGTCGATGCCGGGGCTGGTGAGCTCGTGCATCTCGAGGCGCACGTCCCCGGTCGGCTCGTGCGCGCCCCGTCGGGTCACGTCGCCGACGTCGCCCACCATCAGGCGGATCATCTCGTCGGGCGTGGTGGTGCGGGCGTCGACGGTGGCGACGGTCGACCCCGAGCGCAGGATGGTCGCCCGGTCGCAGAAATCGACGATCTCGTGCAGGCGGTGCGAGACGAAGATGATGCAGCACCCCGCCCGGCGGCGGTCCTCGACGAGCTCGCGCAGCAGCGCCACCTGGTCGCGGTGCAGCGACGCGGTGGCCTCGTCGAGGATGAGGATGCGGGGGTCGCGCAGCAGGGCCTTGCCGACCTCGACGAGCTGCTGCTGGGCGGGCGTCAGGCGGCGGACCGGGTCGTCGAGGCGGACCGGCGCACCCATGACGGCCTGCAGGGTGTCGAGCATCTGCCCGGCGCGCCCACGAGCCTGGCGGCCGCGGACGAGACCGAGCCGCGTCGGCTCGAGGCCGAGCCCGAGGTTGTCCGCCACCGACAGCTGCGGCACGAGGCTGAGCTGCTGATAGACGGCGCTGATGCCGAGGCGGTGGGCGGCCATCGGGGAGTCGATCGTGACGGGGGCGCCGTCGAGGTGGATCGTGGCGGAGTCGGGCCGCACCGACCCCGCCACGACCTTGTTGAGGGTGCTCTTGCCGGAGCCGTTGGGGCCGAGCAGGCCGTGGACCTCGCCCGCCGTGACCTCGAGCGAGGCGCCCCGCAGCGCCCGGACGCCACCGAAGCTCTTGGTGGCGTCCCGGACGGTGAGCAGCGGGGTGGGCACGGGCGGGGCCTACTTGGCCAGGAGGCCGGCGACCTCGTCCTTGGTGAGGATCGAGTCCAGGACGTAGGTGTCGGGCTTGTCCTTGACCTTGTCCCACTCGGCGGTGAAGTTCTCCGGCGTGATGGCCGGCTCGAGGTCGAGGACCACGGAGTGCCCGTCGGTCAGCTTGGCCGGGTCGATCTTGCCGCCCTTGAGCTCGGCCATGGCGAGGTGCAGCGCCGTGGCGCCGGTCCCGGGCGGGTTGACGACACCGACGGACTTGAAGGCCTTGTCCTGCTGGCTCCACAGGCGCATGAAGCCGTTGCGGGCCTCGCCGGTCGTGACGATGGAGCTCTGCTTCTTGGCGGCGACGAGCGCCTTGAGGACTCCTTGCGCCATACCGTCCTGGGTCCACACGCCGTTGATGTCGGGATAGGTGGCCAGGAGGTTGGCCATGGCCTGCTGGCCCTTGGCCTGGTCCCAGCCGCCGTCGGCGGTGGTGAGCACCTGTATGCCGGCCGCGTCGAAGACCTTCTTGGCCGCGCCCCACCTGGCCTCGTTGGCCGGATGGCCGGAGATCCCGTTGACGGCGACGACCTTCTTGCCCGACCCGAGCTGCTGGGCGAGCCACTTGGCGCTGGTCTCGGCCCACTTGCCCTGGTCGATGCCGACGTTGGTCACGGACTTCTCGGTGACCGCCTGGTCGATGGCATAGACCTTGATGCCCGCGCTCGTGGCCTCCTTGAAGACGGCGTCGAGGGCGGAGCCGGAGTTGGGGTCGACGATGATCGCGTTGACCCGGGCCTTGATGAGGTTGCGGACCTGCTGGATCTGACCGTTGACGTCGGTGTCCTGGTTCTCCAGCACGAGCTGCTTGAGCTCGCCGGCGTCCTGGTAGGGCTTGGCGGCGTCCTGCATGTCCTGCACCATCTGGGTGCGGTACTCGCTGCCGACGAAGCCGTTGCTGACGCCGATCGTGAACGGCCCCTTGGCCGCTGAGGACCCGCTGCCGGAGCTGCTGCTCGTCGACGAGACGGTGCTGCACCCGGCGAGTCCGAGGCTCGCGACCGTGACGGTCGCGACGACAAGGTTCCTACGTCCCATTGGAGGCTCCTCGCTCTCACCCTTATTTGCACTATGCGAAAAAGGGTGTCTGCAGAGTAGACCCGCCGATGGGCCGGGCGCCAGAGGTGACGCAGATCTCGTCAGTCGAGCAGCTGGGACAGCGCGCCGTAGGTGTCGAGGGCGACGTGCGCCGCCCCGAGCAGGGCTCCGGCGTGGCCGGTGGACTCGCGGGCGATGCGGGGGACGGACAGGACGCGGCCGGTGAGCCGGCTCTCGAGCTCGCCGTGTAGGTGGTCGGCCAGCGGCGCGAACCGCCCTGCCAGCACGATGACCTCGGGGTCGAAGAGGGCGCACACGTTGACCAGGGCCGCGGCGAACTGGTCCAGCACCAGGGCGCTCAGGTCGCGGGCTGCGGGGTCGGTGCTGGTGAACAGCTGGGCGAAGATGTCGGACTCGGGCCGTATGGCGATCCCCGCATCCGCGGCCCGGCGCGCGAGGCCCACCGACCCGAGCTGCCGCTCCAGGTCGCCGTAGCCGACGTAGACGTTGGCGATCGCCGTGCTGTCGAGCAGCATGCGCCCGATCTGCCCCGAGCAGCCGGCGTTGCCGGGCCACAGCGCACGGTCCACGACGATGCCGCTGCCGATCCCGTCGAACACCGCGAGGACGAACAGCGATGCGGCGTCGCGGTAGTCGCCGACGCGGCTCTCGGCGATGGCGATCAGGTTGGCGTCGTTGGCGACGGCGACGGGCAGCCCGAAGCGCTCGCGGAGCAGGTCGCCGAGCGGCAGGTCGTCCCACACCAGCGACGGCGAGAACCGCACGACACCGGCCGAGGTGACCGGGCCCGGGACGGAGACGCCGAGGGCGAGGCAGCGGGGGTTGTCGTGCTCACCCGCGTCGTATGCCGTCGCCTCCGTCAGCGCCTGCTCGATCACGTCGAGGGTGTGGGCCAGGCGTGCGTCACCGGTCATCTCCGCGGCGTCGGGCACCCAGGTGCGCTCCCGCAGGACCGTCCCGTCGAGCCCGACGAGCGCGACCTGCGTGTGGTGGTCGGCGATGTCGACGGCGAGGGTGGTGGCGGCCGCCGCGTTGAGCCGAACGTAGCGGGTCGGCCGGCCGCCGGTGACGGCGCCGTCCTCCGACTGCACCAGCAGCCCACTACCGAGCATGTCAGCCACCAGCCGTGACACCGTCGACACGCTCAGCGCCGTCGCCTGCGCGACGTCGGCGCGCGCCATTGGCCCGCGTGCACGCAGCAGCTCCAGGATGCGACCGCTGTTGGTGCGCGCGATGGTTCGCGTAGTCATCGCAGGTCACGGCCCCGGCAGGTCATCGCCCCACTCTAGGCCGCTGACGGGACCCGGATCATGGGCGGAAGAGGCGAACGCGTGCCGAGCCCACTACGTCACACCAAATGGGCGCCAGGATGAGCAAGCGTCTGGCACGATGACCTCACTAACAGTGACGTCAGGACACGATATGTCATTTCAGACCCCCCGTACCGTCGAAGAGATGCTCTCCTCCATCCATCGGCGCGAGTACCTCATGCCGGCGATCCAGCGAGAGTTCGTCTGGGGTCCAGGCCAGATCGTCAAGCTCGTGGACAGCCTCATGAGGGGCTACCCGATCGGGTCCTTCCTGTTGTGGCAGGTGCGGCCGGAGACAGCCCAGTCCTACACCTTCTACGAGTTCTTGACGCACTACCACGAGCGCGACAAGCCCTACGCCGACAAGGCGACCGTCGTACCAGGGCTGGGAACCACGGCAGTTCTCGATGGGCAACAGCGGCTGACGTCACTGAACATCGCGCTGTACGGAACGTTCGCCGAGAAGCGCAAGTACGCCTGGTGGAATAGTCCCGATGCCTTCCCAGGCAAGCGGCTCTACCTCAACCTGGCCGAGGATCCCAAGGATGAGGAGCTCGGGCTCCGTTATGACCTGAGGTTCCTGACCGACAAGGAAGCCTCCAGTGCGGCGGATGAGGAGGACAAGTGGTTCCGGGTGGGCTCGGTACTGGACCTGACAGATTCGGGTCCAGCCATCATGCAGGAGCTGGCCCAGCGACGCATCAAGGACACCACCTCGGGTTTTCAGCGCCTCTACGACCTCTATCGCGCGGTTCGAGACGTGCGACCAATGAACTACTTCCTGGTCGAGGATCAGGACGCAGACAAGGTCCTGGAAATCTTTGTTCGAGTGAACAGCGGTGGCACGCCGCTCTCCTACTCCGACCTGCTCCTCTCCATGGCCACCAACCAGTGGAAGGAGCGGGACGCTCGCGAAGAGGTGAGATCCCTCGTCACCGAGCTCAATACCAACGGCGGTAGGCAGTTCGCGTTCACCAAGGACATTGTCCTCAAGTCGGCGCTCTGCATCGCCGGGGTGGATCTCCGCTTCCAGGTATCCAACTTCACGCAGGCCAACATGGCCAAGGTCGAGGCGGCATGGCCGGATGTGGAAAGTTCGCTGCTGCGCGCTGCGTCGCTGCTGCAGCAGTTCGGCTACAACGAACGAAAC
Organism: Arsenicicoccus sp. UBA2120; assembly: GCF_002330965.1. Lineage (NCBI taxonomy): Bacteria > Bacillati > Actinomycetota > Actinomycetes > Micrococcales > Intrasporangiaceae > Arsenicicoccus > Arsenicicoccus sp. UBA2120. The sequence continues at coordinate 16,211 of NZ_DCYC01000043.1, read as the reverse complement.
CTCACTGCGAATAGCGCGATCATCCCGATTGCCTACTACCTGCATCTCCGACGGGCCGGCGACTCGTACCTCGACTCGACCGCCGACGCCAGGGACCGCCTGGCCCTTCAAGCTTGGGTAACCCGATCGTTGATCAAGCGAGGGGTTTGGGGCTCCGGCCTAGACACCCTGCTGGGTCGCATCCGCGACGTCCTCCGGCTGAAAGACGGGCACGGCGGCTTCCCCGTGGCTGAGGTGGAGGCCGCCATGGCGACGGCTGGTAAGTCCTTGTCGTTCGACCCCGCCGAGATCGATGAGCTTCTGAGCCTCAAGTACGGATCTCACCGGACCTTCCCCGTGCTATCCGTGCTCTACCCCGGCCTTGACCTGGGTAAGAAGTTCCACGAGGACCACGTGTTTCCCAAGTCTTACTTCACGCGTAAGCGTCTGCTCGCCTTCGGGGTCGATGCAGCCAAGATCGACGAATACCTCGAAGTGGTCAACCAGCTACCGAACCTCCAGCTGCTGGCGGGTACGGCCAACATCGAGAAGCAGGACGCGAGCCCGGGCGAGTGGGTGAGCCGGGCCTTCCCCTCAGAGGAGCGAAGGGTGGCGTACATGGAGGAGAACGACCTGAACGACCTTCCGCTGGAACTGGGAGCGTTCCTGCACTTCTACGAGGGGCGGAAATCTCGGATCCGGGCGCGGCTGCTGTCAACCCTTGGTGGTTGAGACTGCGGCCGGGCGACCGACGGCAGGGGTCTGGCGCTGTAGGGAGCGCCAGACCCCTGCCCTCATCAATCGCCTGCCCTAGGCGAGCGCAGCCGCCACTCCCATCAGGCCGCTACGCCTCGTTCAACTTGGCGACGTTTCCCGTTGCGATCTGCTGGAAATATCGATAGAGACCGGCAATGTCGAAGTTGCGGGGGAACTCGAAGGTGTATGAAACGTACGCCACCGAATGAGCGCGCATTCTGGGTGTGCTGATGTACGTGAGGGTGATCTCGGAGTCGTCCATGGCGGCCCCAGCGGTCTCCGCAGTCACCCCGACGATGGCGTTGAGGGGAATCGAGTGGACCCGGGTCTTCTTGCCAGTAGCACCCTGGCGATCCATGGTAATGATGCGGGTAGAAGTGATGCAGAATCCATCGCGCAGCATGCGGTAGGCCGACAGGATTTGCTCCCCCTCCAGTAGCCAGGGGTCGTACATCTGATGGGCCTCAGCCTCACCGATCATCTGCATGTTGCCCGCGAGACCTTGCAAGAAGCCCATGATGTGTCCCCTCTGGAGTGTGTAGTGGCAAGCCACTTTGCTACATGTTGAGGCGCGTGGAGACGGGACACCCCGTCGGACACTCAAGTGGCCCACCTAGCGGGCATTTTTACTCAGGCATGGCAAGCTCACGCCATGGTGAGGGGACTGCCTGAAGGCATATACGAGCACGTCGTCACGAGCGACCTGGTGCCTGACATTGAGCAGGTGGTCGAAGCGGGGATGCTGGCGGAAACCTCAAGCATCGATGTTGCCGAGCTGCCGAACGTCCTGTCCCGTCACGTGCGGGAACGGCTGTTGCCGTTGCTGGGTGGCCTCAAGCCTGAGGAGCAGGTGTCCCTGGTGAGCGCGCTCCTCGCCAGCGCCAACGATGCTGCCGGGCAAGTCGTGGATCCGCCGCGACAGTTGCGATCCATCACTGGGCCATCCGCCCTGGGGGAGCCTCGCCGTTGGGTGCGACCAAGTTCGCCCCTGAGCGACGCTGATCTCTTGACGAACGCACCTGGGGAGCCGTCACTTGGGGCGGAGATCAGGGCCGAACTCGCGTCGGCGGACCGCATCGACCTGTTGTGTGCGTTTGTGAAGTGGCACGGCCTGCGGTTCCTCGATGAGGCAATGGCCGAGGCTCGATCCCGAGGCGTGCCAATCCGCGTCATCACCACAACCTATGTCGGGGCGACCGAGCGTCAGGCCCTCGATCGTCTCGTTAGCGAATACGGCGCCGAAGTCCGGATCCACTACGACACCCTCCGCACGCGCCTGCACGCCAAGGCCTGGATGTTCCAGCGGAGCAGCGGCTTTCACACAGGGTATGTCGGCTCGTCCAACCTCTCGCGAGCCGCCCTTCTTGACGGAGTCGAGTGGAACGTCCGCCTGTCTCAAGTGGCCACCCCGGCCCTGATGGAGAAGTTCAGAGCCACGTTCGAGACCTACTGGAACGACCCGTCGTTCGAGGACTACGACCCCACTCGAGACGCGGATCGGCTCGACGATGCCCTCGTGGAGGCTCGTGGTGGGTCAAGTCAGCGTGTGACGCTGACCCTTTCCGGCCTTGAGGTGCGGCCTTACGCGTACCAGCAGCGCATGCTTGAGGATCTGCAGGCGTCACGTCAGGTCCACGATCGTCACCGTAACCTCGTCGTCGCGGCGACCGGAACGGGCAAGACGGTGCTCGCGGCGCTGGACTACCGGAGCTTCGTATCTGCCGACGGTGTGCGACCACGACTCCTCTTCGTCGCTCATCGGCAGGAGATTCTCTCGCAGTCCCTGCGGACGTACCGCGAGGTGCTGGGGGACGGCAACTTCGGTGAGCTGTATGTCGCCGGCCAGCGACCTGAGCGATGGGAGCACGTCTTTGCGTCGATCCAGTCGTTGACGAGCTACGGGATTGAGCGCATCGCGGCCGATCACTTCGACATCGTCGTGATGGACGAGTTCCACCACGCGGAGGCATCGTCATACGCCAAGGTCTTGAACCACCTGAAGCCTCAGGAGCTCTTGGGGCTCACCGCGACACCCGAGCGCTCAGACGGCTTCGACGTCCGGCGTCACTTCGGTGATCGCGCGGCAACGGAACTGCGCTTGTGGCACGCCCTTGAGGCCGAGCTGCTGACGCCTTTCCATTACCTCGGGATCGCTGACAACACGGATCTCGCCGGGGTCAGCTGGCGGCGCGGGCAGTACGACATAGCGGAGCTCGAGAACGTCTACACCAGCAACGACGCCCGGGTGGTATTGATCCTCAAGGAGCTTCGAGCCAAGGTGCTGGACCTCGCCGCCATGCGGGCACTTGGCTTCTGCGTCTCGGTGCGGCACGCCGAGTACATGGCGGACGCGTTCTCGCGCGCGGGCATCGCGGCAGTCGCTGTCACAGGCCAGACGTCGCCTGCTGCCCGCGAGCGTGCTGTCACCGACCTTGTCGGCCGACGAATCAACGTCATCTTCACCGTGGACCTGTTCAACGAGGGCGTGGATATCCCCGAGGTCGACACCGTCCTCTTCCTCCGCCCAACGGAGAGCGCCACGGTGTTCCTGCAGCAGCTGGGACGTGGACTGCGACGGACGCGCGACAAGGCCGTGCTGACTGTCCTGGACTTCGTGGGTCACCAGCACACGGAGTTCAAGTTCGACGCCAAGTACCGCGCCCTGACCGGCGCGACCCGGAAGGGACTCCTCAGGGCCGTTGAGGACGGCTTCCCGTTCCTGCCGTCGGGGTGTCAGATCGATCTGGATCGGATGACGCAGGAGACGGTGATCGGTGGGGTCAGGGCGCAGCTCAACCGCCTCCAATGGCGACACCTGGTCGCGGACCTCAGGGCGCACCCGACCGCGGACTTGGGCACCTTCCTTGACGAGAGCGGGGCCGATCTCGCGGCCGTGTATGGCGCCCCGAAACGAGGCTGGACTGCCCTGCAGCGGGCAGCCGGGCTGCCAATGGCCAGGGGCGGACCGCGTGAGGAAGAGCTGCTGGCGCGAGCAAGAGCGTTCGCCCACGTCGATGATCCAGATCGCGCCCAGGCCTATCGAGAGCTGCTGGCCGGCCGGGTGAACTACTCCGAACTCGACGCAAGGGGTGCATTGTTCGCCCGCATGCTGTTCTTTTCTTTATGGCCCAACGGGGGCAGTTTCGTAAGCTATCAGGCTGGATTCGATGTCCTGGCAGGTGAGGAGACGGTCCGAGAGGAGCTTGAGCAGGTCATCGTGCGGGCTTTCGATCAGGCGGCCCAGGTGACGCATCCGTTGGGTAACGAACTGAGCTGGTGCCCTTTGCGGGTGCACGGTCGCTACTCGCGCGAAGAGCTTCTAGCGGCGACCGACTACGCGAGGTTGTCACGAACGCCGCGCTCCGTCATGCAGGGCGTGGCGTACGCGGCTGACCGTGGCGTCGACAATCTGATGGTGACGCTGCACAAGGCTGAGAAGGACTACTCACCAACGACGATGTACCAGGACTACGCGCTGAATCCCACACTCTTCCACTGGGAGTCCCAGTCGAGCACCACAGTGGATTCGCCGACCGGCAAGCGCTACCTCGGTCACGAGGAGGCAGGTTCGCACCTGTTCCTTTACGCACGGGAGCGCAAGACCGATGATCTAGGGACCGCGCCCTACGTCTTCCTTGGACCCGCGCACTACGTCCGGCACGAGGGGGAACGCCCAATCCGGATAACGATGAGACTTACATGTGCAATGCCGAACAGCACCTTCGCAGCAGCCAGTGCCGTCGCTTTTTGAGGCGTCGACGATTCAACCCTCGTCATCGGACTGCGTGGGGGGAGGTATGGGCACTTGGTGCCCGTTCTGGTATCCCATCGGAACGCCCTCCGCTGGTCGATGGCTCGGTGCATGGCCGTGCTGGTAGCCACCCAGCGGGGTTGTCGGAGATGGACTCTGACATCTGAGACTTGCCGCCAGCACGGGAGTCGTCGGAAAGGGGCGAAAGTGCCACTCCATGAGCCATGAACCTCTTTGCGTGCCACGTCGCCTGCACGCCGCGATTGCCTCCGGCGCCGCCGAGGGTTGTACTGCTCCTTCGTGCCGTGGACTGCGCCATGGCCCCCCCGGGGGGGCGATAAAAGATGAATGGCTCGCGAACCTCGTAGGTGGCCATCACTCGAGAAAGGACTCGCGGCCCCGCCTATCGGCGCGCCTATGAGGTCAGGTCTGTGTTCTAGATCATGCCCCGCACGATCTCACCCCCGTGGCGGCGCGTGAGAGTGAGCGCAACGCGGTCTGCGGCCCCATCTGGGGAGTAGTCGTTCCACGTGTAGCCCTCCATTAGGGCTATTGGACGAGCGCGTCCGGGAATGATGGTTATCTCCGAGACGGGCCCCCCTGCCCCCTCGCCGTGCACGGGGCTGAATGGGTGCAGCGCGTCGGCGCTTTCGTTTCTTTCAGAGAGGAAAATGGATGGGTAGCCGACACAGCCGGCGTAAACCCTACGGAAATCGTTCGAATTGAACCCAAACCAGAGTAGCCATTGGTTCGCGCCGCTGTCGTCGGAAATCTTCATGAACCACGAGTTTCCATTTGAGTCCCTTTCTGCAAGCTCGCGAAACGCCCCTGGTGCTGGATATCCTTGCGGGATGACTTCCCAGCCAAAGCGGCGAAGCTCTCGCCTTAGCATACAGGAGAATTGCTCCGCCACTTGCTGCCAGTAGATCCTCTGCTCGCTTTCTGATACAAGAATTCGTTCTTGGATGACGCGCTCCACGTAGTCGGGCTCGCTCATGACTTTCACCGTTCTTCGAATAGTTCTGCCAAACAGTTCGAAGAGAGGGAGAATATCTCCCTCATCGCTTGCAGCCAAGGCATCGTAATACTCACCCCTATCGCCCGTTGCCGAAACAATTAGGGGCGGATATCCCCCTTGGCTCAGAACTAGGTTTGCGAGCAGACGGGCCATGCGCCCATTGCCGTCCTCGAAAGGGTGGAGGTGGGTAATCCAAGCGTGGACAACCGTCGCGTCCAGAACGGGATTCCCTGATCCAACCTGCATCCACTGCGCAAGCTCTCGCATTCCTTCAGCGGCTTCAGCTGGGTGTGGGGGTTGGTGGTCGGCTCCGGAAATCTGATTGGCGACCGTTTTGTAAGCACCGGAGAACTTCTCTCCATGGGTGATGAGTCCATGGAGCTGCTTCATTTCATGCTCAAGGGGCCTGATGTTAGCCGCGGCCCATTCATCGGCAATCATCTGTGCCTTGTACAGGCCTAGTGCCTCGAAAGCGCGTGGGTCCCCTTTTACTCCCTCTAGAAAAGTGTGAACAGGGAGGGCTAGTAGGTCTCTGTTCTGCGCCACAACCTGTCGGACGCTCGCAGGAGACCAGGCATAGTGCTCCATCTGATTGCTCTCGGCGACAATTTCACTCCGAAGCGTGATCCCAAATGTGTCAAAAACATCAACTGCACCGCTCTTGAGGCTCTCGCCGATTCTTAGGGCGCGCTTGGCTAGGTCATTGGTTTTCTGGAGGATAGAGGTGAATTTTGTTAACGCGGGCGCTTCACTGTCTATGAGATAAGGAGTTCCTGCGAGCATGGTGACTGGGTTGTGGGCAGCAATCATGAAATCAACAACCTATTCTTTGTGTTGCACGCCGGTCTCATCGAGCTACGAGGGGTGAGCTTGGAAGCAGGGATGTTCAAGGGGCGTCGCAGATGATAGTGCGGCCGGGACGGCAGTGATCGACACTGCCACAACTCGCCCAGCTTGAGAACGTGAACATCGTTTCATTGTCCTGCCCTGCGGTCTTTGATGGCAGGGCCATTCGGGTGGGTGACCAGACATTCAGCTGCAATGTGCTGCGTACGGCAGCGCGGGAGTGGCAGGCTCGCGTCATGTCGATTACGAACGCTGACGTAGAGGCGCTGCTGAAGCACGCTGACAAGGTGGGTCTGAAGCCGCAGCCCCAGAAGCGTGGTTGGGGACACATGGGGGCTGTCTTGGCGGATGCGTCCCTACAGGCGGGAATCAACTATGCGACGGTGGTAGAGCCACGTGTTCGACGGCTGATCGACGAGTGGCCTGACGCCACCACAACCTCGGCTTTCGTAGCGCGCAGCCAGACCGACGACGTTGCGGCGACCCTGCGATTCAAGCCGGACAGCAAGAAGATGCGGACTCTGCGTGATCTGACGGACTTCATGCACGAGGAGGGCGTCGAGACGCCTGAGGCCCTCGCTGTCGAACTCCTCGATGAAGGGTTTCTGGGCCGACTACGACGAGTGAAGGGAGTCGGACCAAAGACCGTCGACTACCTTTCGATCCTCACCGGCTCGCACGACCACGTCGCCGTCGACTCCCAGATCAAGGCATTTGTGCGGGAAGCAGGCTGTGCCGCAGTGACCTACAAGGACGTCCGCGAAATCGTGGTTCGCGCCGCAGCTGAGCGCGGTTGGACCGCTGGGTCGTTGGACGCGGCCATCTGGAAGTACCGGTCAACCCGCTAGCCGCAGTGTGTCGGTGGTCGGCGCGACCATGTGAAGCATGCCCCTCATCGGTGAGTTGCTCGCTGTGCAGCCGACTCCGGTCCCTGCGCTTGCATCGACGGGACTGCCCTCGATCGACCGTGTCACGGGCGGGTTCCCGAAGGCGGGGATGTGGATCGTCACGGGCGGGCCGAGGAAGGGTGCCAGCACGGTCCTCGTCGAGTGGGTGGGGCGCCTCGCGCTCGCCGGCGCCCCGTCGTTGCTGACTGGACCGGAGCTGGACCCCGTCGCGACCGCTCATCTCCTGGCGGGGGTCCACCGAGACCGATCGGACTGGGGCGACGTGCCTCTCCACATCGAGCGCTTCCCCTCCTTGCCTCGCAACGTGGCGACCCTGGGAGCGGTTGCGCTCGACCGGGCGGATCTCGTCCGTGGCGCAACTCCCGGCGCCATACGAGCGATGGCGGATGAGGGCCGGTGCGTCATCGCCAATGTGCCACGGCGACAGCTGCAAGTCCTTGAAGGGTCACCGGCTCTGCCTGAAGTCGCGACAGCTGAGAACGCTCCGTTCCCTCCTGACGCCTCTCAAGGACTCAGACGGCAAGGTGGTCTACGACGCCTACACCTGGACCGACTTCTCCAAGACCGCCCCGATATTCGGCCAGCTCGGAGGGGGATTCGCGGCGATCGCGCTGTCGGACCCGAGCTGGTTGACGCCCGAGGGCCAGGCGCGCTACGACCTCGATGAGCACTTCACCCGGATCGGCTACGGGCTGCTGCAGCTCGGAGCCGATCACAACCGCGAGGAGATCGCCTCCTACGTCGCGGGTGGCGGCCGGCTCCTGTCGTGGCACGCAGCAGGTGACAATCTCTTGTCAGCCAGGGAGCACGGGCGGATGTTCGACGACCTCACCCGGCGGATCGAGCGACTCGGCATCGAGAACCCGTCCGACAACGCTGTGTACCTGCAGGTGCCCACCAACCAACATGGTGCCGGTCAAGGACTGCGCGAGGTCGACTGGATGACCGCCATCATCAACTGGGTGGAGAAGGACACGCATCCGTCGGGTCTGGTGTACCGCTTCAAGGCTGATGACGGCACGCGCCGGAGTCTTCCCGTGTGCGAGTACCCCAAGTACCCGGCATACAAGGACGGGGACGTCAATCACGCTGCCAGCTATGAGTGCCGGGCGAATTGATCGCTCGGCCGTGGCGGAGATCTGCGGGTAGCGGCTGCTCAGCTCGTCTGGGTCATCGGCCGATCGTAGGGCCGGGCCTGCGGCGACGATGGACTGGAGGGCGTGCAGGGAGCCGGCCGCTGAACGTCTGAGGCGGGCAGGATGGAGGCATGGCTGCACGCTGCAAGGTCCTCAAGGTCACGCTCGTCAGCGGTCGCGGGGAGGACTTCGACCCCGCCCCGGGGCGGGTCTTCGCGATCCCGCCGCGCACCACGTACGCGGCGCTCGCCGACGCCATCGACCGATCGTTCGGCCGCTACCACCTGGGTCACCTCGTCCAGTGCGCATTCGAGGATGATCTGGTCGTCACGGACGAGGAGACGATCGACGAGCTCGTCGACGGCAGCGGCACGCCGCGCTACAAGCCGCTGGATAGTCCGCTGACCGAGCTCAAGGTGGGTGTCACGTTCACCTACACCTTCGACTTCGGCGACAACTGGCTGCACCACTGCGAGGTGCTGCCCACGATGGACCCGCACGAGGTGCTCGGCGGCCCGGTCCTGCAGGTCGTGCCCATTGACGGCTGGGGTGACCGGCCCGACCAGCACGGGCGGGAGTCTGACCCCGACGAGCGTCCCTAGATCGAGCCTGGCTAGGCGCTCGACCCAGTCCACGCACCATCACGAGCACGCTTGTCCGATCGGCGCGGCGACCGAGGGTTAAGTCGGATACAACTATTCAGTCATGGGCTGTATCTGATGTTCCGATTTTGGGTTACCCTGGGGATGGGTGCTCGTGGTGACGAGGGGGGCGCGTGAGGCTCGAGTTCGAGGATGACGAGCTGCGTCGCCTTGCCGCCGGCGAGATCCAGGACGTGAAGCGGTGGCCGCCAGCGGTCACCAAGATGTTCCACCGCCGCATCCAGTTCCTGGCGGGTGCGGCGGACGACCGCGACCTCAGAGCGATGAAGTCACTGCACCTCGAGCAGCTCAAAGGCAACCGATGGCGTGGGCACTCGTCCATCCGCCTCGACCAGCAGTACCGACTCATCCTGCGCTTCTACACAGACTCGCAGGGCCGCGTGACCGTCATCGTCGACGGACTCGACTACCACAAGGGGTGATCAAGATGTCCACACAGAGCGTCATGGCCTTCCCCCCTGGCGACTTCCTCGCCGAGGAGCTGGAAGCGCGAGGGTGGACCCAGGCAGACTTCGCCGAGATCATCGGCCGTCCTGCGCAGCTCGTCTCGGGCATCGTCTCGGGCAAGAAGGAGATCACTCGCGAGACGGCCTGCGAGATCGGCACTGCCCTCGGCACGTCCGCGGAGGTGTGGCTCAACCTCCAGAACGCCTACGAGCTGTGGCTCCGAGAGAGCGACCCCAGCGCTGCCAGCAAGCTTGCTGACGTCCGCACGCGCGCCAAGATGAATCAACGCGCACCCATCTCGGTGCTGCGCAAGCGTGGCTTCCTCCCCTCAGGTCCCCTTGTCCAACAACGCGACGCGCTCCTCCGCCTGCTGGGCATCGAGACCTTGGACGACGAACCCGCGTTCGCGGCTGCAGCCCGCCGTCACAACTCCGGCCAGCCCATCACCTCCACGCAGTGCGCCTGGCTGGCCTGCGCGCGTGCGGTCTCACGCGACCTGCGCGTCGCTTCTTACGATCGGGATGCCCTGCTCAAGCTCGCCGCAGGGTTGACTCAAGACGTCCGATCGCCCGAGGACCTGGCGACGCTTCCGGAGCGTTTCGCGGCTGCAGGTGTGCGGCTTGTCCATGTCGAGGCATTCCCGGGGAGTCGTCTCAGTGGAGCCTCGTTCTCCGAGGGCGATGGCGGCCCCGTCATCGCCCTGTCGAGCTATGGCAAGCGACTGGACCGGGTCGTCTTCACGCTCCTGCACGAGATCGCGCACGTCGTCCTGGGTCACGTGGTCGGCGGCCGCATTGTCGTCGACGAAGGCGTGGATGCCAGCGATCCCCAGGAGGGCGAGGCAGACGAGCTCGCCGGACGATGGGCGCTCCCGCATGTCATGGATCCACCGGCCAACGTCCGTCGCCCTTGGGTGTACGCCGAGGCGGACCGCCAGGGAGTGCACCCCATGATCATCGTCGGTCGGCTGCAGCACGAGGGCCGGCTCGACTGGAAGACCGAGCTCGCACGGGGAGCGCCGACGGTCGACGCCGTCCTGGCTCGGTGGTGATCTATCGGGCCCAGGCGAAACATTGTGGCCTGCACCGCGACACAGGGCGGTAACGCGTGAGGCCTAGCTTCTCGGCATACGGCCAAGACACCCGCTGAGGAGCACCCATGCCGAGCACCGACCCCGCCCACCTCGTCGCCGCGCTGGAGCACGGGCTCGGGCGACGGCGCCTGCTGCAGGCCGCTGCCGCCACCGGGCTGGGCGTCACCGCCGCCGCCGTCGGGGCCGAGCAGGCGCACGCATCCCACCAGCTGCCAACGGGATTGACCGAGGCGCCGCTCTCCTGGCGCAACCCCAGGGGCGTGCTGCAGCCGCACACGGGACCGATCAAGGGGCAGCACTACCTGGCGTCGGAGACCGACGAGGTGCTGTGGGGCTACGTGCCGACGGTGCACGCCACGCCCGTGCTGACCGTCCGCTCCGGGGCCACCGTCACGATCGACGCGCTGTCGCACGAGGGGATCCTCGAGGACCAGGGGCGCGACCCGGTGGCCTGGTTCGGGTCCAAGGGGGTGCCGCGCGCCGGGGTGCTGCGCGACGCCGTCGACGTGGCGGCGCACTACGACCGCACGCCGCGCAGCTTCGACAAGGACGGGCCGCACGTCGTCACCGGACCGATCGCGGTGGCGGGCGCCGAGCCCGGCGACGTCCTCAAGATCGAACCCCTGCACCTGCTCCCCCGCGTCCCCTACGGCGTCGTGTCCTCCCGCCACGGCAAGGGCGCCCTCGCGGTCAAGGCGGACGGCACTGCGCCGGCGGGCATCTCGCTCGCCGAGGTCATACCGCCGCGCGCCACCGACGGCCGGGCGAGCGGCGACCCGACGCGCTACGGCAACGTCTCGGTCTTCACCGGCATCGAGCGCGGCAAGGCCGTGATGCGCAGCGGCAGCCGCTCGATCCGGTTCCCGCTCAACTACTTCTTCGGGATGATGGGCCTCGCGTATGCCGACGCCAACGGCCTCACCGACCCGCTCGCCAACTCGGTCCCGCCCACCCTCGGCGGCGGCAACATCGACATCCGCCAGCTCGGGGTCGGCTCCACGTTCTACCTGCCGGTGCGCGCACCGGGCGGGCTGTTCTACGTCGGCGACCCGCACATGGCGATGGGCTCCGGCGAGGTCGCACTCACGGCGATGGAGGGCTCGCTGCGCGGCACCTTCCGACTGACGGTGTGCAAGAAGGGATCCGGCGACGCCCCCGCCGTCGCCCACCGCTATCCCTGGGCCGAGACCCGCGACCACTGGCTCCCCATCGGCCTGTCCGACCCCGACGGCTCCGGTGGCGGCATCAACGACTCCGACCTCGACGTCGCCATGCGCCGCGCGGTGATCAACGCCCTGGACTTCCTCGAGCAGGAACAGGGCATCGATCGCGCGGTGGCCTATGCCTACCTGTCGGCAGCGTCCGACTTCGTGGTGTCGCAAGTCGTCGACCGCACGACGGGGGTGCACGGCCTGATCAGCAAGGCCGACTTCCGCTGAGCGCCGTCCTCGGTGCATTCCTCAGTGCATTCGTCACTGACATCACTGCATTCGGCACTGTTCAGTGAAGGAGGTAGCACGCCACTGATTGCAGAAGCCTGAGCACCGTCCAGCGTGCCCAGGCTTCCGCAATCGGGCCTGCTAAGGCCTTCACCGTGACGTATGCCGCTGCGGGGCGTCAGGACGATCAGGGGGTGTAGCGCTGCGCCGTGAATGCTGGCGCCGGCCCGGAGCACCTGCCGATGACGTCCGGGTTGAGCACCGCTCCCTTGGCGCGCAGCTCGGAGCACAGCGGCACGTCCTGACCGGACCAGACCTTGATCCAGCGCCCCTTCTTGACGCCCCACATCGCCATGCCGCCGCCGCAGCCGGAGCCGAACTCGCTGACCATGGCCGAGCTCTGGGCGTCGAGGGCCTCCACCGTGATCGTCATGGGGCAGCCGTCGCTCTCCTTGGTGACCTGGGCGAGCTGAGCGCGGGCGAAGGCGCGAAGCCCGTTGGTGTTCGGGAGCTTCTGCACGTCAGAGGGCTCGGCGATGGTGAGGTTGGGGCGTGTGACGGGGCCGAGGGCACCGGTCGCGCCTGTGCCGCCGGACGAGCCAGAGGACGGCGCCGCCCGGATGAACCACGCCTTGGTGATGCGCTCCTTGGTGATCTTGCCGGTCTTGACGGTGTCGTATCCCAGGGGCCCGCGGCGGGCGTACCAGATGTCGCCCTCCTTGATCAGCCCGAAGTCATCGAGGTTGCCGGGCGCCGTCAGCAGTGCCTCGCTCTCCCCGCCGCAGCCCTCAGAGCACGAGTACATGGCGGCGGTCTCCTGCGGGCCGGGCGGCCAGGCCCCGCCGGAGCGGATGAACCACCGGGACCCGTCGGCCAGCTCGATCCCGAGCGGCACGGGGTTGGCCGGCTTGGACGTCGTCGGCAACGTCCCGTCGACCGGGAAGCGAGTGGCCTTCCTGGCCCACGGCTGCATGGCGCACAGGATGTGCGAGCCACCGTTGTCCGCCACGCAGGCCACGGCGGAGGCGGCGCTGGGACCGCACTGATAGGTCCTCGCGCTCGTCGCCACCATCGATGGTCCGTCGCCGCAGTTCAGCGCGTCGGCGGACTCCTCGACCTTCCACCCGCCGTCAGGGTTGGGCAGCGTGAGCACGATCTGCTTGGTGGCGGCTCCACCGGTCGGCGTTGAGGTCGCGGTGGCTCCCGGCCTGGCCGACGCGCTCGCCGTGCCCGACGCGGCGGTCGACGCCGGTGCCCCCGTGGCGCTCGTGCTCGTCGGCGATGCCGTCACCGTCACGGTCTTGGCGGACTGCGCGCCGGGCGAACCTCCGCCCCCGCACGCAGCCAGCAGTGCCGCGGTCAGCGCGGCGATTCCCCAGCGTCCTGCACGCATGTGAGCCCCCCTCTGAGATGCAGTGACAACACTGTGACATCCCTGATCGCTCCATGTGAGCAAATCCCCCCACCTAGCCGCCTGTCCGGCGTCACCCCATACCCCGCCGCCCCAA